>JAJXSP010000248.1 GCA_021784515.1 Myxococcales bacterium
TGCGACGCGCGCGCCGTCGGGGGCGCCGGCTCTCGCCCGCCGCCGCGCTCTACGTCGGCATGGCGATCGCCGACGCGCTCGCCTACGCGCACGCACGCACGCTCCCCGACGGGCGGCCGCTCGGCCGCATCCACCGCGACGTCTCGCCGTCGAACATCCTGCTGTCGTCGTCGGGCGAGGTGAAGCTGTCGGACTTCGGGATCGCCAAGGCGGTGACGCACCGCTCGGTGTTCTACAAGGTGAAGGGCAAGGTCGGGTACATGTCGCCCGAGCAGGCGCGCGGCGAGACGCTCGACGGGCGAAGCGACCTCTACGCGCTCGGCGTGTGCGTGTGGGAGGCGCTGTGCGGCGAGCGGCTGTTCGTGGGCGACCTGCGCTCGACGCCGTCGATGATCTTCTCGCAGCCGGTGCCCGCGGTGTCCGAGAAGCGGCCCGAGGCGCCGCCCGAGCTGGACGACGTGCTGTGGAAGGCGCTCGCGCTCGATCCGGCGGCGCGCTACCAGTCGGGCGCCGAGCTGCAGGGCGCGGTGCGCGCCGTCGCGGCGCACCACGGGCTGCTCTACTCCTCGACGGAGATGGCGGCGCACCTGTCCGACGTGTGCGGCGCCAACGCGGACGACTGGCTGCGCGCCGAGGTGGTCGAGGAGGGGGCGGCGGGGACGGAGCCGTACGCGGCGGCCAGCGGTGCGCGGGGCGGCACGCCGCGGGTCGACGAGCGTGAAGAGGAGGAGCCTCCGGCACGGCGGCTCAGCGAAGGGACGCAGCTCACCTCGATCCTCAACCTGCGGCGCCGCGCCGAGGAGGAGCGCGAGGCGAGCCGCTTCGAGAGCGAGCCGACGACGAGGAGCGGCCCGCCGTCGGGCGAGCGCACCAACCTCGTCGGTCCGCCGCCCACCGGCTGGCCCGAGTCCGCGCTGACCTCGCCGCCGAGCGTCACCGACGAGCCGACCGCGCACCTCGTGCTGCCGCTGCGGCCGGCGGACCCGCACCGCGCCCGCGAGCGCGAGCCCGTCCACCCCTCGCCCGCCGACGCCACCAGGCCCTACGTCTCGCCCCGATCGAGGCGACCGGATCGCGCACCCGAAGCGCGCCCGAAGCGCAAGCCGCCGCACCGACCGCCCGTCGAGGATCCGACCATCCCGCGCCCCCTCCCGCCGATCGCCTCGCAGGCCGCCGCGCGGCCGCGCCTCGCGCGACGGTGGGCGATCGCGATCGCGGTCGCGCTCGTCCTCGCCACCGGCGTCGCGCTCGGCATCCTGCTTTCCGATCCGGGCGCGGAGCCCGATCCGCCCGCGCAGACGCGCTGAAGGCCCCCCCGCTCCCCGTCGCTGCGCTTTGACCCGATCGATCGTGCGGGCTACGATGGCCGATCGAGCCCGAGGATGCCGCGCGATCCGAATTCCACCCACCTCCTCGACGAGAACCCCGACTTCACGCGCCAGCGCCCGGGTGGCAACTTCCTGGTCATCCAGGGGCCCGACCGCGGCGAGCAGGCGCGCCTTCACGACGGTCCGGTCACCTTCGGCTCCGCGCCGTCGTGCGATCTGGTGCTCAGCGACAAGACCGTCTCGCGGCGCCACGCCGAGGCGTTCCTCGACGGCGGCGAGGTGGTGGTGCGCGACCTCGGCTCGACCAACGGCACCTTCATCCAGGGCGCGCGCTTCAAGGAGCTGACGATTGGCTTCGGCGCCGAGATCAAGCTCGGCAAGACGGTGCTGAAGTTCCTGCCCGAGGAGGAGGCGGTCGAGCCGGCGCCGACGGAGGGCGACCACTTCGGGCAGCTCTACGGTCGCGATCCGAAGATGCGGCGCCTGTTCGGGCTGCTCGCCGACATCGCGCCGAACGACGCCACCGTGCTCATCGAGGGCGAGACCGGCACGGGCAAGGAGCTGATCGCCGAGGAGATCCACAACCACTCCCGTCGCGCCGGCGGGCCCTTCGTGGTGTTCGACTGCGGGGCGGTGCCGCACGCGCTGATCGAGAGCGCGCTGTTCGGCCACGTGAAGGGCGCCTTCACCGGCGCGGTGCAGGACAGGAAGGGCGCCTTCGCCGAGGCGCACGGGGGCACCATCTTCCTCGACGAGATCGGCGAGCTGGCGCTCGACCTCCAGCCGGCCCTGCTGCGCGCCCTCGACAAGCGCGCGGTGCGCCGCGTGGGCGGCAACGCCTACGAGCGGGTCGACGTGCGGGTGATCGCCGCCACCAACCGCGATCTCCGCGACATGGTGGCGCAGCGGTCGTTCCGCGAGGACCTCTTCTACCGCCTCGCGGTGATCCGCGTGCACCTGCCGCCGCTGCGCGAGCGCGGGCGCGACATCGACCTTTTGGTCGACCTCTTCACGCGGCAGTTCGCCGGCGACCGCACCCTGCAGCCCTCCGTCGACGACCTCGGGCGGCTGCGCGCCTGGGGCTGGCCGGGCAACGTGCGCGAGCTGCGCAACGTGATCGAGCGCGCCTGCGTGCTCGCCAAAGGGGGCGCGCTCGCCGTCGACGAGGCGCTCGGCTCGGAGGGCGTCGGCAAGCCCACGCTCGGCATCCGCACCGACCTGCCGTTCAAGGAAGCCAAGGGGCAGCTCGTCGAGACCTTCGAGCGCGAGTACCTCGTCGATCTGATGAAGCGCCACCGCATGAACCTCTCGGCCGCGGCGCGCGAGGCGCAGATCGATCGCAAGCACCTGCGCGAGCTGATCCGGAAATACGGGCTCGACCCGCGCGGCGACCTCGCGCGCGACGATTGAAGCAGGGGCGGGCGACGAAACGACGGGCGCTGGCGACCGGATTGTGCTTGATGGCTTGGCTAGCGTGGATGCAGCCCTCCACCACGAATTCAGCGCAAAGAGGGGAAAGATGTCTCGCTCGGCCTCGGTACGCCACCCGTGCTTCGGCTTGCTCGTTGGCGCAGCAGTATTCGCTGGGGGGGATGTGCTCCCTCTCCTGTTGGTGACCTGAACCAGGGGCTCGGCTGCCAGCAGGGATTCCCCCCGGGGAGGGACATTCCTCATCGCGGCCGGCGTCCAGGCGGGCCATCCGTGGGCGACGGCGGACACCTTCCCGATGGCGGACGAGATCTGGTTCGGGGCTGCGCAAGACTCGTACATCGCGTTGCAGAAGTTCACCTACCTGGGAGGAGGGAGCTGGGTACCGGCCAACCCGGCGCCTTTCTACATCCCGTATGTCTACGACCCCGTGACCGGCTTCGCGATCGCCGACTTCGACGGCGATTCGAAGCTCGACGCCGCGGTGGCGATCGCGAACTTCGTTTGCGTGGTGAGCGACATCGAGAGCAAGACGCCCGGGATGCTTTACGATGCGTCGGTTTGTGCCACGAAGGGGGGCGGATCGACGCCGCTTCAGGGAGCCCAACTGCTCGACCTCGCAGTGGCGGACATGGATGGAGACGGCCACCCTGACATCGTGACCATCGATAACCGGCCGGTCGCCGGCGGCGGCGTTCCCAATCTGCAGGTCGTGTACAACGCTACCGTGAACAGTGGCCAGTATGATTGGAATACGGTCAACCGGGCGCTCGCCCCTTACCCCCTTGTGCGCTGGAACGAGCCCCTCAACTCGAGCGGCCAACGGCTGGTGGTCGCGGACCTCGACGGCGACGGACTGAAGGATGACGTGGCGCTGGTAGCGGACAAGGGAAAGTACCTCCACGTAATCCTTCAGAGCGGTGGGGGCGTCGTGGAAAGCAAGCCATTGCTCTCCTTCGGAGGCGCAATCTCCAACGCCGTCGTCGCGGCGGCCGACGTGGACGCGGATGGTTTCACCGACCTGCTGGTCCTCGACCAGGGTGGTCAGACAATCTCGATCAGCCTCAACAAGCTGCAAGGTGTGGCGGGAGCGTTCGCCGACGGCACGGGGAGTAGCATCACGGAGGCGTTGGTCCATCAAGGGGTCGGCCCGCAGGACATCGTCGCCGCGCCCTTCCGGGAACGGGCGTGCGGCGGTCACATCCCGGCCGACGTCGCGCTGTCACGACAGGAAGACGGAGTCAGCGATCGAATCGATGTGTTCTTTACTAAACAGTGTGTACTGGCCGCGCCGCTTCGCATTGGCGCTCGTCGGGCTGGTGGCCGCTTGCTCGGGCGGCGGTGCGCCCGAATCGGAGATCGGCGTGCTTGGGGACGCCGCCGTCCAGGCGGACTCTGCGACCATCGCGCCGGACCTGTCGGCCCCGGACCTCTCACCGCCGCCATGCGCCGATCGTGTCAAAGACGGTGACGAGACCGACGTCGACTGCGGCGGCTCCTGCCAGCCCTGCAAGAATGGAAATGCGTGCCTCCGCGCCCCCGACTGCCAGAGTGGGCTTTGCCGCGATCAGCGCTGCGCGGCGAACCTCGCCTTTGCACCAGGCGCGATCCTCGATGCAACCGGGATCGGCGACGACATGCAAATCGCCCTGATGGATGCCGATCCGTTCCCCGATGTCCTCGGTTTCGGGGCCAACCAGTTCACCGTATTTTACGGCAAGGGCGATGGGACCTTCGACCGCACGGAGAAGCACGCCGTCGCCGCCTCGGACGGCTCGAATCGGATGGCGATCGCGGATTTCGACGTCGACGGACACAACGACGTCGCGCTGCCATTATCGGAGGCGAACGAGGTCGGTCTTTTCCTCGGTTCGGCGAACATGGGGCTCCGCGTGACGGCGAGCATCCCGACGCCGGGTTTCGCGGCCCACCTCCTGGTGGAGGGCGACTTCGACGCCGACGGACATTCGGACTTCGTCGCGCTCGACGAGGGCGGCACGCTGATCACCTTCCTTGGGCAGGGCGGCGCGAAGTTCAAGCTGCTTCCCCCCGCCGCCCCCGCCCGACGACTACGTCTACGGAGTCGTCGCCAGCGACTGGAATGGGGACGGGAAACCCGATCTGGCGATCGAGAGCGTGCAGCTACCCGTCTATCCGATCATGCCCCACCGCGCGCATGCGACCGTTCTCCTCGGCAACGGCGATGGGTCGTTCAAGCCGCAGCCGTCGTTCTCGGTCGGCCTCGGCGTCGAGCGCATGGAAGCGGCCGACGTGAACGGCGACGGCAAGCCGGATCTGGTCGCGGTGGAGTCGGCGCCCGTCGACGTCGAGGTGTTCCTCGGCGTGGGGGACGGGTCGTTCGGGGGGCCGTTCACCTCGCCAGGGGGGCCTGGGGTTCTGGTGGGCCCCCCCGGCATCGGCCTCTCCGACTTCGACGGAGACGGCCGGCTCGATCTCGTGCTCAACGGTGCGCTCGGGATGGCCGCGCTTGGAACGGTGGGTGTTCGGGTGGGTGATAACAACGGGAACTTCGAGCCACCCTCGCTCACCCTCGGGATGGGGGTATGGGACGGCGGAGCGCAATACGTTCGCGCTGCGGACCTGGATCAGGACGGGAGGCCGGACCTCGTGATCGTGGCGGGCGCGCTCCACAACATTGGCTGCCTGTCCGGGGCGTGCGCGTACGTATTCATGAACACATCGAAGTAATGCCGAGGAGTCGAGCCGTGAGAATGCGCCTGGCCGGATTGACCTTCCTTGTATGGCTATCCGGCTGCGGCTCGTCGACCGTCGGCACGGATGCCGCGGCGGGCTCTGACCTCTCGGGCTACCCGGCAACCTGTTTCGACAAGACGAAAGACGGCGACGAGACCGACAGCGACTGCGGCGGCTCTTGCCCGCCTTGCGCAACCGGCGAGGGATGCCGCCACGGCGCTGATTGTCAGGACGGGGTCTGCGACAACGCGAAGTGCGACCCGCCGTCGTGCAGCGACATGGTCAAGAACGGTCCGGAGACCGATGTCGACTGCGGCGGTGCGAAGTGTCCACCCTGCGCGGTCGGCCAGATGTGCGCTTTGGGCACGGACTGCATCTCCGGGAGCTGCATCAACAACCTCTGCCGCCCGCTCGGCGACGGCGGGACACCGTCGCCGCCCACCGATCCGATGGCTCACCCGCGCACCTGTCGCCCCTATTGCGGCGGCCCGATGAACGTCCCCTGCCACAATGGCAAGCAGTGCGTCGATCTTTCCATGACGGTTCCCAAGACCATCGTCGGCGTCTGCGCCGGCTGACCGTTCTTCGCCGACCGACCCACGACGACCGCCAACCGACTTGACGGGGCGGCCCGTCGGGTCGAAGCTGCCCGGACTTTTTCAAAGACCGGAGATCCCAATGAAGCTGCACGCACTGATCGCTCTCTTCGCCATCGCCGGCTGCGGCGGCAACGGCACGCCGTCGGGCGGCCCCGACCTCGCCGTCTCGCCCGACATGACCGCGCCGCCGTCGGACATGGCCACGCCGGCCAACGCCGACCTCACGACGCTGCCCGACCTCAAGATGGTGGTGCCGGGCACGCAGCTCCTGTCCGGCGACTTCACCCTCCAGAACCTCACCACCGACGGCTGGGCCATCCTCCAGGACAACGGCACCGGCGACGTGACCGCGCAGCCGCTGGCCGGCGGGAAGTCCACCCTCATCGCGCAGAACCCCTTCTCGATCCAGGTCTCCGGGAAGGTCGTGCTCGTGTGGCACGACGGCGATGGCGCCACCGAGGGCACGCTCACGGTGTGGACCGCCGCGGGCGGCGTCAAGGACGTGTCGCAGAGCTCGCCGGCCGGCATCGGCGGCGTGGCGAGCGACAGCGGCCTCATCGGTTACTACGACAACCTCAGCGACGCCGGCGACACCGCCGACCTCATCCTCGACAAGCCCGACCACAGCGCCCCGAAGACGCTGCTCAAGGGCGTGATCCAGTTCCAGCAGGACGCCGACGGCGGCGCCCTGGCGAACGACAACTGCACGCCCGCGGTCGGCTTCGCCGGCACGCGCCTGCTCGTCACGCACTGCGCGGGCGCCGTCGGCGACGGCGGAGTGCGCAGCGCGACGCTGACCTCGTACGACGCCGCGGGGACGGGCGTGGACATCGCCACCGACGTGCAGCCCTACGTCATCACCGACAAGGCGGGGACGGTCGTGCTGGCCATCGACGCGGCGGGTGCGGGCAGCCTCTTGCCGCCGGCCGGCGGCAAGGCGATCGCCACCGGGCTCGCCGACGTGAGCAGCGCCAACTTCACGGCCGATGGGAGCGCGCTTCTGTACACCGACAAGAGCGGCCGCGTCGCGCGCGTCTCGACGAAGGACGGAACGATCATCGTGCTGCAGGCCAAGGGCGCCGACGCCATCGACTCGGTCTCGCCCGATGGCAAGTGGCTCCTCTTCCACACGCAGTTCGACAACAGCACCTTCCTCGAGGACCTGCTCCTCACCAGCGCCACTGTCGCCGGCAACCCGACGTCGCTCTCCAAGGACCCGAACGCGGCGACGGGCGGCATGTGGGGCGACTCGTGGACGAGCGACTCCACGCAGTCCCTCTACTTCTCCGTCGGCGACCCGATGAGCGGCGTCGGCGCGCTCACGGCGCAGCCGGTGGCGGGCGGCGCGGCGAAGAAGTTGAACGCGGACAGCCTCGCCGTCTATGGCGCCGGCGGCACGAAGGTCGTCTACAACGCCAACTTCGGCAACACGAACATGAACACCGCCGGCCAGGCTGACCTGTTCGTGGTCGACCTCGCGAAGAACGCCGCGCCGGCGCTGATCGCGACGCAGGCCGAGAGCGCGTTCTTCGTCACGGGGGACCAGAAGAGCGTCGCCTACACGTACACGCTCGATCCGAACCGCAACGGCCTGTACCTCGCGCCGCTCCCGTAGTCCCCGCTCCGCTCCCGCCTCACCCCCTCCGCAGCAGCTCAGTACTTCAACGTCACGAACGTCGTCTTCACCGTCGGCAGGGCGGTGCGGGTGGCGTTCCACATGCGCCCGGAGCGCGGCTCGTACAAGGCGAGGCGGTGCTTGCCCGGCGCGACGGAGATCCGCAGCCGGTTCGGGCACAGCACGCCCGTGTCGAGGTTGTCGATGAAGAGGCGGAGCTCGCCCGGCGTGGCGCACTGCACGCGGAACCCGGCGCCCTGCCCGAGCGCGGCGAGCGAGCCGATGGGGCGAAGCTGGGCGCCGAGGCGCAGCCCGCCGCGCGGCACGGCCACCTCGCGCTTCCACACCTTGTGGCCTTCGCCGAGGACGACGACGGTGTGCGTGCCCGGCGCGGCCGGGACGACGGTGGGCGTGGCTCCTTGGGGCTCGCCGTCGACGTAGACGGCGGCGCCGGGCGGCGTGCTGCGGATGTCGAGCGGGCCGGCACCTTCGGCAGACGGCGCGACCGGCGAATGGGCGGCGGTCGGGGCGGCGTCGGCGACGGTCGCCGCGTCCACCCCGGCTCCATCTCCCGCGCGGGCCGCGTCGGCGGGACCGGCCGCGTCCACGGTCGCCGGCGTGGCGAGGTCGCGCTCGACGACCGGAAGGGGCGCGGCGACGATCGGCGCCGACTCCGGTGGCTGCGGCGGTGGCGCGTCGTCGGTCGAGGACCACAGGAGCGCGCCGACGATGCCCAGCATCACGACGGCGGCGAGCGCGATCACCGTGCGGCGCCCTCGCCGTTCCGTCAGATCGCTGCGCGCGGCGGAGGCTCCTCGCCGGCCCTTCGGAGATGCGGCGGGTGTCGTCCGGCGCGTCGCGGGCGCGTCGCGGGGCGGCCCGTCCGTCGAGGGTGACGGCCCGGCAGGCCGGGTAGGCGAGGGCGGCGGCGTGGCGATCGCCGGCTGCAAGCCGAGCGCGGGATCGATCTCCACCGTCGAGCGCGACGGCACCGGATCACGCTCGGGCGCCGGCTTCACCTCCACCGACCCGCCGCAGGGCGCCTGCGACGGATCCACGAGCCGGCGATCGATCGCCGGTCGCGGCGGGCGCCTCTCCGTTCTGAATCGCAGCGGCAGCTGCTCGGGCGGCGGCACGAACGGCGCCTCGGGCGCGGGCGTCTCCGGCGGTGACGGCACGATCAGCTCCACCTCGGGCTGCCCGTCTCCCTGCGACACGAAGATCGGCAGGCGGTACTCCGCCGGCTCGCCCGCCGGCCCCGCCGCGTCGTCGTCGGCCGTCTCGGGCGGCGGCTCGGCCGGCAGATCCGGCAGCCTGCTCGCCCGCGCCGTCG
>JAJXSP010000249.1 GCA_021784515.1 Myxococcales bacterium
CGCTCGGGGCGGTGATGATCCTGCTCGGCGCGTCGCTGCTCGGGGGCGTGATGGCGCTCGTCGTGCTCGCCTTCGCCGGGCGGGCGGCGCGGCGGGAGGTGGCGCGGAACCTCCTCGCGACGGCGGCCACGGGCGAGCTGAACCTGCCGCCGCCATCGGAACTGCCGCGGCCGAGGGGCGTGCCGTTCGGGGTCGCGCTCTCGTCGGTGGCGGCGGCGTACCTCGCCTACCGCTGGCGCTGACCTATTGGTGGACTTCGCCTCGTCTGGTCGGTAGGCTACCGGCGGCCTGGTCGCTCTCCGACGCAATTGGGTACGAGCGGGACTGGAAAGGGTGACATGGCGATCTTCCCGGACGAGGGGCAGCTCTCGAAGTCGCCCCGGCGTCGCAGCAGCGACGTCTCGAGCCGCAAGGTTCGCACGCGGGCGACGGTGTTCATGGTGATCGCGCTCACCGCCGGGCTGGCGGCCGCCTACCTGATCACCAACCTGCTCGCGCGGCGCGCGGTGCAGGAGGTCCGACCGCCGATGGTCAGGGTGCTGGTCGCCTCGGCCGACCTCCCGCTGGCGACGACGCTCGGCCCGGAGAGCGTGGCCACCCTCGAGTGGCCCGCGACCTCGGTCCCGCCGGGCGCGCTCATCGATCTGAAGGCGGTCGCCGAGCGCGTCACCACCGCGCCGATGGTGAAGGGCGAGCTGATCACCGAGGCGCGCCTCGCGCCGCGCGGGGCGGGGCAGGGCATCGCCGCGGTCGTCCCCTCGTCGATGCGCATCATGGCGGTGCGGGTGAACGACGTGAGCGGCCTGTACGGCTGGCTGCACCCGGGCGACTACGTGGACGTGATCACGACGATGACGGAGCCGATCGAGCGCTCGACCGACACGGTGGTGCGCTCGAAGATCGTCCTGCAGAACATCGCGGTGAAGGCGGTCGGCAAGGAGCTGGTCACGCAGGACGCCAGGCCGCACGACGTGCCGGTGGTGATGCTGCTGGTGACGCCCGAGCAGTCGGAGCGGCTGGCGCTGGCGGCGACGCACGGCGAGATCCAGCTCACCATGCGCTCGGGCACCGATCACGACGAGGTCACCACGCCCGGCGTCTCGGCCGTCGAGCTGCTCGGGCCGGTGGCTCCCAGCGCGTCGCCGCCGGCGGTGCTGGTCGCCGCCGCGGCGACCCCGCCGCCCGCGCGCGCGGGCAAGGGCAAGACGAAGAGCTCGCCGGTGCTCGTCGCCGCCCCCGTGTCGGCCCCCTCCAAGCACGACGGCGACGTGGTGGAGATCCTCCGCGGCGATCGCCTCGAGGAGCGTCGGATGCGCGCAAAGGAGAGTCCCTGATGGCGCCGCGCCTCGCAGGTTTCGCGCTCGCGCTGCTCGCCGGAATGCGCCTCGCCGGCGCGCAGCCGTCGCCGCCTCCGATGGAGGAGCGGCCGGCGCCGCCGCTGCCGCACGTGATCGAGCAGGGCGCCTCGTCGACGACGAAGATCTCGCTCGAGGTGGGGCAGGACCGGCTGCTCGAGCTGTCGTTCCCGCTGCGCAGCCTGTCGATCCCCAACCCCGACATCGCCGACGTGAAGCTGCTCACGGCGAACACCCAGGTGCTGCTCTCGGCCAAGGGCGTCGGCGACACCTTCGTCACGCTGTTCGACAAGAACCAGCAGCCGCTGGTGCTCGCGGTCCACGTCACGCGCAACCTCGACGCGCTCCGCAAGCAATTGAAGGAGCTGTTCCCCGACGAGAACATCACCGTCGGCGCGGCCGGCGACCTGGTGATCCTCTCGGGCGAGGTGTCCGACCTGCGCGTGCCGCAGCGCATGGCCGAGGTGGCGAAGCTGCAGTCGCCGAAGCTCGCCAACCTGCTCCACGTGCGCGGCAACCAGCAGGTGCAGCTCGAGGTGAAGTTCGCCGAGGTGTCGCGCTCCGCCCTGCGCCAGCTGGGCTCGACGTGGATCCACCAGACGCCGAACCAGCTCGGGGGCGTCCTCTCGCCCGGCACGAACCTGCCGCCCAACCTGCCTCCCGGCACCTCGCCCACGGGGATGCTCGACCACCCGAACTACGTCTCGAGCAACCCGATCCCGTCGACGCCCTTCAACCTCCTGTTCTCGGGCTTCTCGCAGTTCCCGTTCTCGGTGATCGTCTCGCTGCTCGAGCAGAACGAGCTGGCCAAGACGCTCGCCGAGCCGACGCTGGTGGCGATGACCGGCCAGGAGGCGAGCTTCCTCGCCGGCGGCGAGTTCCCGATCCCCGTCTCGTCGGCGCTCGGCCAGCTGAGCGTCATGTTCAAGAAGTTCGGCATCCAGCTCAAGTTCACCCCGACCGTGCTCGGCGACGGCGTGATCAACCTCCACCTCTACTCCGAGGTCTCGCAGCTCGACCCGTCGTCGGGCGTGTCGTTCCAGGGCCTCGTCATCCCCGGCATCTCCACGCGCCAGAGCGAGACCACGGTGCGGCTGCGCGACGGCCAGAGCTTCGCCATCGCCGGCCTGCTCTCGGATCGCGTGCGCTCCACCATCGGGAAGGTGCCGCTCCTCGGCGAGATCCCGATCCTCGGCGCGCTGTTCACCTCCACCAACTACCAGCGCGACGAGACCGAGCTTCTCGTCGTGATCACGGCGCGACTGGCGCGCCCGGTGTCGGCGCACGACGCGCCGTTCCTGCCGGGCACCGACGAGCTCAACGACCCCGACGACTTCGAGCTGTTCCTCCTCGGGCGCACCGGCCACCGGCTGAGCAACGATCCGGTCCGTGGCGCGGCGATCACCGTGCCCGGCTCCGACAAGGGCGGCCCGTCGGGGGACCTCGGGTTCATGCGGTAGCGGTGAGGGAGCGATGAACGAGCGGCCCACCATCATCCTGATCGGGTGCCCGGCGCAGCGCGAGGGCGTCGTCAAGGCCGCGCTGCGCGACGTGGCGGAGCTGCGCCCGGAGCCGAATCCGCTCGCCGCGGTGCCGACCGCGCGCCGCCTGGGCGCCCACATCGCGCTGGTGGACCTCGCCTCCGACGTGGAGCAGGGGCTGCGCGCGATGCAGGACCTGCGCTCCGCCGACGGAGAGGCGCAGGTCGTGGCGCTGGCCCTGGAGAAGGACCCCGACCTGATCCTCCAGGCGATGCGCTCCGGGGCGTGCGAGTTCGTGGTGCTCGATCGCCCGGGCGAGCTCGCGCGCGTCGTCGGCGACCTCGTGCGCCGCCTCGCCCCCGACGAGCCGGCGGGGCAGATCGTGTCGCTCTTCCCCGCCAAGGGCGGCATGGGCGGCACCGCGATGGCGACCAACCTCGCGGCGATGCTGCTCGGCGGCGAGGGCGAGGGGGCGCGGCGCGTGGTGATCGTCGACCTCGACCTGCAGCTCGGCGACGTCCTCGTCTTCCTCGACATGCAGTCGCGCTACACCATCGCCGACGTGCTGCACCACATGAAGCGGCTCGATCGCGAGCTGCTCTTCTCGTCGGTGGCGCGGCACGGCTCGGGCGTGGACGTGCTCGCGCAGTCGGACCACCTCGAGGAGGCGGACAAGGTCCAGCCGGCCAAGATCGGCGCGCTGCTCAAGTTCCTGGCGCGCAACTACGACTACGTGGTGGTCGACGGGCTGCGCGGCTTCGACGAGATGGCGCTCGCCGCGCTCGACGCCTCGAACAAGGTCCTGCTGGTGCTGACCCAGGACGTCCCGTCGATCAAGAACGCGCAGCGCTGCCTCGACGTGTTCCGCCGCCTCTCCTACGAGCCGGACAAGGTGTCCGTCGTCCTCAACCGCTACCAGAAGAGCGAGAAGATCGATCTCGGGGCGATCGAGGACAACCTCGGCGTGGCGGTCTCCTGCGTGGTGGCGAACGACTACCCGTCGGTGATCAAGGCGATCAACCGCGGCATCCTGCTCGCCGACGCCGCGCCGCGCGCCAAGGTCACCGAGGACCTGCGCAAGCTGGCCGCCCACGTCGCCGGCGAGCGGCCGGGCAGGCGTGACGGCGGCGGGTTCCTGGCCGGGCTGTTCGGCCGCAAGCGCCCCGCGACGAAGGAGGTGCGCGCGCTCACCGTGACGCCGCCCGGGGGCACCGCGGCGGTGAAGCCGGAGGACGGAAGCGATGAGCCTGAGCCAACGCCTGAAGCAGTCTAGCGGCCCGCACCCGCCGTCCCCGCCGGGGAGCGGCGGCCCGCCACCGCCGCCGACGGACCTCGAGTCCTACCAGAAGCTCAAGAGCACGCTGCACTCGGCGATCGTCGAGAAGCTCGACCTCGACACGATCAACCGCCTCTCGCCCACCGAGCTGCGCGACGAGATCGCGAACCTGCTCGGCCAGATCGTCGCCGACAGGAACCTGCCGCTCAACCGGCGGGAGCGCGAGCAGATGGTGCAGGAGCTGCTCGACGAGATCCTCGGCCTCGGGCCGCTCGAGGCGCTGCTGCACGACCCGTCGGTCTCCGACATCCTGGTCAACACCTCGGGCACGATCTACGTCGAGCGCTTCGGCCGCCTCGAGCTGACCAACTTCCGCTTCCGCGACAACGACCACCTGCTCCAGACCATCAACCGCATCGTCGCCCGCGTCGGGCGCCGCGTCGACGAGACCTCGCCGATGGTCGACGCGCGCCTCCACGACGGCTCGCGCGTCAACGCGATCATCCCGCCGCTCGCCGTCGACGGGCCGATCCTCTCGATCCGCCGCTTCGGCGGCAAGCCGCTGCGCATCGCCGACATGATCATCTTCGAGAGCCTCACCGAGCCGATGGTGCGGTTCCTCGAGGGGGCGGTGAAGGCGAAGCTGAACATCCTCATCTCCGGCGGCACCGGCACCGGCAAGACGACGATGCTGAATGCGCTCTCGTCGTTCATCCCGTCGACGGAGCGCATCATCACGATCGAGGACGCCGCCGAGTTGCAGCTCCAGCAGCCGCACGTGGTGCGCCTCGAGACGCGCCCGCCCAACGTCGAGGGCAAGGGCGAGATCATCGCGCGCGACCTCGTCCGCAACAGCCTCCGCATGCGCCCGGACCGCATCATCGTCGGCGAGATCCGGTCGACCGAGGTGCTCGACATGCTGCAGGCGATGAACACCGGCCACGAGGGCTCGATGGCCACCATCCACGCCAACGCGCCGCGCGACGCGCTGAACCGGATGGCGGCGATGGTCGGCCTCACGGGCATCACGATGAGCGAGCAGGTGATGTCGCAGACCGTCTCTCGGGCGCTCGACCTGATCGTGCAGCTCCAGCGCGGCACCGACGGCAAGCGGCGCTGCGTCTCGATCTGCGAGGTGACGGGCGCCGAGGGGACGGTGATCCAGCTGCAGGAGATCTTCACCTTCCAGCAGCGCGGCGTCGGAGGCGACGGCAAGGTGATCGGCGAGTTCAGCGCCACCGGCACGCGCCCGCGCTGCATGGAGCGCTTCGAGCGCGCCGGCATGACGCTCGACCCGGCGGTGTTCCGCGCCACCGGACGGCGGTAGGGCGCGTGAGCAAGCTCATCCTTGTTTTGCTCATCGTGGGCGCGCTCGCCCTCGCCGAGACCGTCTACTACGTCGCGCGCTACCTCGGCGAGCGGCGGGGCGACGAGCTGAAGCGGCGCCTCCGCACCCTCGGCGACGCCGGCTCGCCGGGCGTGCAGATCCTGCGGCGGCGGAGCCTGGCGCGGTCGGCCTTCCTGAACGACATCCTGGCCGGCTTCCCGGCGATGGAGCGCGTCGAGCGCCTGATCGACCAGGCCGACCTCGACGTGACGGTGGCGCAGCTGGGCGCCTGGTCGATCGCCCTGTTCTTCGGCTCGCTGCTCGTCGGCGCGGTGTTGTTCCGCGGCCTGTCCGGCGCGCTGCTCCTGGCCGGCCTCGCCGCCGTCGCGCCGATCTTCTACGCGCGCAACGCCCGCGACAAGCGCGCCCGGGTGATCTCCGAGCAGCTCCCCGACGCGCTCGAGATGATGTCGCGCGCGATCCGCGCCGGCCACGCCCTCACCTCGTCGTTCAAGCTCATCGCCACCGAGTGCCCGCCGCCCGTCGCGGTGGAGTTCGCCAAGGCCTACGAGCAGCAGAACCTCGGCCTCTCGTTCGAGACCGCCGTGCTCAACATGTGCGAGCGCGTCCCGAAGAACCTCGACCTGCGCCTGTTCGCCGTCAGCGTGATGATCCAGCGCGAGACCGGCGGCAACCTCGTCGAGGTGCTCGACAACATTTCCCGAACGATGCGCGAGCGCTTCAAGTTCTACAGCAAGCTGCGGGCGCTCACCGCCGAGTCGCGGATGTCGGCCTGGATCCTCGGCGGCCTGCCGTTCGTCGTCGTCGCGGCGATCCTCGCCACCAACCCCGACTACCTGTCGGACCTGGTGACCACCCACCTCGGGGTCATGATCCTCCTCGGCGGGGCGACGATGTGGCTGCTCGGCATCGTCGTGATCATGTCCCTCCTCAAGGTGGACTACTGATGTCGCTGCTGCTCATCGGGCTGCTCTGCGGCGTCACGATCTCCTGCCTCCTGCTGGCGGTGCGCGCGCTCGTCTCCAACCCGCGCGACGAGGTGCTGGAGCGCGTGGAGCGCCTGACGACGCAGGCCGAGCCGCTCGCCGGGGACGTCGGCCGCGGGCGCCGCTCGTCGCTGCTCGCCAGCGCGGTGCGGCCGCTCTCGAAGCTCTCCAAGCCCGAGGAGGGCAAGGACCTCACGCGCGCGCGCGCCGCCCTCGCGCACGCCGGCTTCCGCGGCGAGCAGAGCGTCGAGATCTTCTTCGGCACGAAGATCGCGCTCAGCCTCGCGCTGTCGGGCTCGCTCGTGCTGCTCAGCGCGCTGATGAAGGATCCCATCCGCAACGTGTGGATGATGGCGGTGATCCTCGGCGCGATCGGCTTCTACGCGCCCAACCTCTGGCTCCGCTCGCGCACGAAGGAGCGCCAGCGCGCGCTGTCCAAGGCGCTCCCCGACACGCTCGACCTGCTGGTGACGTGTGTCGAGGCGGGCCTCGGCGTCGAGGCGGCGCTCGCGCGCGTGACGCAGGAGATCACGCTCTCGTCGCCGCTCTTGGCCACCGAGCTGAAGCAGACGACGTTGGAGGTGCAGGCGGGCGTGGCGCGCCCCGACGCCTTCCGGCGGCTCGCCGATCGGACCGGCATCGAGGAGCTGCGCACGCTGGCGGCCACGCTGATCCAGACCGAGATGTTCGGCACCAGCATCGCCGGCGCGCTGCGCATCCACGCCGAGAGCATTCGCGTACGGCGCACCCACCGCGCCGAGGAGGCCGCGGCGACCGTCGCGGTGAAGATGATGATCCCGCTGATCCTGTTCATCCTGCCGTCGCTGTTCGCCATCATCCTCGGGCCCGCGGTGGTGCGCATCGTGAAGACGCTGCTGCCCGCGCTGGGGGCGCAATGAGCGCGCGAGCCGCGGTCCTCGTCGCCGCGCTGGCCGCGCTCTCGGGCTGCGCCCACCCGGGCGGCCTGGCTGCGCGTCCGGCCGATCCCGTCGCGCTGCGCAAGCAGGTGGCCGCCACGCTCCTCACGCAGCACGCCTGGGCCGCGGCGACGGAGCCGCTGCGCACCCTCGAGGCCGAGCGCCCGCGCGACGCGGACGTGCACGTCATGCTGGGCGCCTGCTATCGCGAGCAGGGCGAGTACGATCAGGCCGAGCAGCAGTACCGCACCGCGCTCCGGCTCGACGGCAAGCGCGCCGACGCGTGGGGCGGGCTCGGCTTGACGCGCGAGCTGCGCGGCGACCCCGGCGACGGTCCGCTCGACGACCTGCGAAAGGCGATCGCGCTGCGCCCGGACGTGGCCGCGCACCACAACAACCTCGGCTTCGCGCTCTACCTGCGCGGGCGCGACCTCGACGCCGTCGAGGCCTACCGCAAGGGATTGGCGCGCGACCCCGGCGCGGCGCGGCTGCGCAACAACCTCGGCTTCGCCTACGGGCGCCTCGGGCAGTGGAACCTCGCGAAGCGCGAGTTCGAGCGCGGCGGGACGAAGGCCGAGGCGGACAACAACCTCGGCTACGTGTACGAGAAGGCCGGCGACCTCGACGCGGCGTGCGAGCGCTATCGCGAGGCGGCGGCGGCCGCGCCGGCGCCGGCGGCGGTGCAGGCGAACCTCACGCGCGCGTGCGGCGCGCTGGCGGCTCAACAGGCGGCGGCGGCGGCGGCTCCGTCCGAGCGCACGTCCACCGGGAGGAAGTCCCCATGAAGAGCAGGAAGCGCGCGATCCTCGTCCCCGTGGTGCTCCTCTTCGCCGTCGGGTGCGACCGGACCCACCTCCATCCGCGCTATGGCCGCGCGGTGCGCGCCGCCTTCAACGCGCAGGTCGACCTCGCCGCGGGGGCCCAAAAGCCGGTGGTGCAGGGGCTCGATCCCGAGGAGTCGGCGATCGTCCTCGACACCTATCGCAAGTCGATCTCGCCGACGAAGGAGGCCGACGCAGCGCGGAGCGCGCCGGTGCTGATGCTCCAGCCGACGCCGGGGACCGGGAACGGCATGGCGGCGCCGCCTCCCGCGGGGCCCTGATCACCGCGCGGGCGGATCGATCGCGGCGCAGTCGAGCGCGGCTTCGGGCGCGCGCCGTCGCAGCTCGTAGCGCGGGCCCGCGACGACGGGCGTGAAGGCTGTCTCGATCGCGTGCTCGAAGGCGCGCTTCTCGGGCGGGTCGGCGTCGGCGATCGCCGGCCACGCCTCGCGCAGCGCCGCCGCGCCGGTGTAGCGGCGATCGATCACCACCCATCGCGCGCGGCGCGCGGCCTCACACGCGGCGCGGTACTGGGACGGCCAGGTGTAGCCGGGCACGAAGATGTCGAGCGGCCCGGCCGGCGCGCGATCGGCGAGCACCGGCAGCAGCGGGTCGTAGGGATAGAACAGCACCCGCTCCGACGGTGGCAGCGCGGCGAGGCGCCCGAGCAGCGGCGAAAGTTCGCCCGGCGTCGTCTGCGGCCCGAGCGCGACCCGGCCCGCCGCCGCCGCCGTCGGTGCGAGCGCGAGAGCCTCGATCGCGCCGCGCGCCCAGCCGACGATCGCGGGCGCGGCGGCCACCACGAGCACGAGCGCGCCGGCCAGC
>JAJXSP010000250.1 GCA_021784515.1 Myxococcales bacterium
CCGATCTCGGTCTCCGCGCATCGCGACCCCGGCTACGGCGCCACCGACTCCTATCGCGGCTGCTTCTCCGTCGGCTCCGACGGCTTCCCGTCCGTCTCCTCGAGCAGCCGGCTCCAGTAGATGATCCGATTGCAGGTCGGACAGATCTCGAGCGAATTGCCGCGCTGCAGGATGTTGAACAGCTGCGGCGGGATCCGCATCCGGCAGCCCGAGCAGGTGCCGTCCTTCACCGACACCACCGCCAGCCCGCGCCGCATGTGTATCGCGTTGTACTTCTTGAGCGCGTCGGGGCGCACCGCCTTCGCCGCCATCTCGCGCGCGCCACGCAGCGACTCGATCTGGGCGCCGATGGCCGCGCCTTGCTTCTCGGCGTCAACCTCCTCGCGGCGCACCACCTCGCGCATCGCCTCGACGTCGCCCTCGTGAGCGGCGATCGTCTTGCGCTTGGCGTCCGCCGCCTCGTTGGCCTGCGCGAGGGAGACCTCGGTCTCGGCGGCCATCTTGCGGCTCGCCTCCATCTCGTTCTGGCCGAGGCTGTACTCCTTCGACGTCTTCACCTGCCCCAGCTTCGCCTTCGCCTTGGCCAGCTGGTCGGCGCGTTGCCGTAGCTCCTCCTCGCGCTCCCGCCGCCACCGGTCGTGATCGGCCAGCTCCTCGCGCTCGCGCGTCAACATGTCCTCGACCCGACGAAGGTCGCTGCGTAGTGAGGCGACCTTGTCGGGGATCGCCTTCCGCGCCCGATCCAGCTCCTGGATCTTCGCGTCGTGCCGCTGCAGTTCTTCCAGGAGCTTGAGCTGTTCTTTCAAACCCGTTCCTCCTCGTCGCTACGTTTCGCCGCCGGTGGGCCCACCTGGGTTCGAACCAGGGACCAGCCGGTTATGAGCCGGCCGCTCTGACCAGCTGAGCTATGGGCCCGTTGTTGCCGTCCTTGTTGTCGAAGAAGCGCATGTCACGGACCCGAATGGCGACGCACCTTAGATCACCGTGTCCTGCTTTTCAAGGCGCGGGCCGGTCGGTCAACCGATCTGGGGACACCCCACGGCGATGGGCGCCGACCCGTTGTTGGTCGTGTCGCACTCGTGCAGGAGCCCGCTCGGCTGGCCCGTGCCGTCGTCGTCGACGACGACGAACACGGTGAGCGGGCCGTGCACGTCCACCCCCATCGGCGGCGTCCAGTCGAACGAGACCACCTCCGAGGCGCCCGGAAGGATCTGGCTTCCGAGCTTGACGGTGGCGATCGGCGTGACGGCGTTCTGCCCGACGAAGTAGAAGGTGACCGGGACGCCCGCGGGCACGCCGGCGGCGCCCTGGTCGAGCACCGTGGCGACGAGCGTGATCACGCCCATCGCGCACTGGTCCGTGTCGGCGTGGAGGTCGCGCGGCAAAAGGTCGGGCGCCGCGAACAGGTTGTGCGTCTGCACGTTCTGCCGGAAGTTGTTCAGCCCCGACTGCGTCCAGTTCGACGCCTCGCTCGTCGGGACGCGCCCGTCGTCGCCGACGTTGGTGACGTGGTAGGTGTGCTGGTTCCAGATCCGCCGCGTGCGCACCCAGCGGTTCTGCGCGTCGCCGAGCACCTTGAAGCCGGTGTGCGAGGCGCCGCCGCCCACGTCCTGGTCGCAGGTCGTGAAGGCGTAGTTGTTGTCCATCACCACGATCTCGGCGTGGTCGTCGCCGTCGACGTCGACGATCACCGGGTTCTCCCACAGCGTCCCCGAGGTCGAGCACTGCTTGACCAGCACGTGCCCGTCGGCGCCGCGGTAGACGCGCAGGTTGTGCTCGTCGTTGTAGACCGCCTCTGCCGGGCCATCGCCCTCGAAGTCGAACACCGACGAGCCGGTGACGCGCGACGAGCGATCGACGGTGTTCGTGTCCTGCCACAGCACGGCGCCCGTCTGCCCGTCGAGCACGAGGTAGCCGTAGCCGCCGGCGGTGGCGACGTCGGGCTTCCCGTCGCCGTTGAAGTCGGCGATCGTCGGCGGCCCGCCACCCGACGGTCCTTCGGGCGTGGCCACGCCGTTGTTGACGTCCTTCGGCCCCCAGATCGGCGAGCCGTCGTGCTTCCACGCCCACACCGTGTGCGTCGCGGGCACGACCGCCACCACGTCGGGCGCGCCGTCGCCGTCGAGGTCGCCGACGGCCGGGTAGCCGATGCCGCCCTGCGCCTGCGTCTTGTCCCAGTAGAGCGATCCGTCGGCGTGGTAGACGAGCCCGCCGCCGACGATCTCCATCCCGTCCTTGTCGTCGCCGTCGAGCTCGGCGGGCGTCGAGAGGTAGCCGTGCTGGATCTCCTGCTGCGGCTTCGCCAGGAGCTTCCCCGTCGCCGCGTCGAAGATCGAGAAGCCGACCACCACCTCGGGCTTGCCGTCGTGGTTCACGTCGGCCACCGCCGGCGCGTCCCACAGGCAGGGCGTCTCCGTCGAGAGCCAGCGCTTCGTGCCGTCGAAGTTGAGCGCCATGAGGTGGCCGGGCGTCGAGAGCCGGTTGTCCGTCTCGTGGCAGGCGAAGACCTCGACCTTGCCGTCGCCGTCGACGTCGGCGAGGGCGATCTGCGCGCCGGGGATCACGCGCAGCGTCGGATCGGTCACCGTCCACAGCTCGCCCGAGCCGTCGCCGCGCACCGCGCGCAGCACGCCGTCGCTGGTGTAGTTGCCGCCCAGGTTGAAGGTCGAGAAGACGACGTCGGGCATGCAGTCGCCGTCGAGGTCGGCGACCATCGGCGTCATCATCACCTGGTTGTAGTCGGGCAGCACCTCCGAGCCCTGCCACTCCCACTTCACCTTCGGCGCGAAGGCCCCCACGGGCGGGTGGTATTCGCACTTCATCGTCATCGCGAGCGGCAGGCACCGCCCGATCGATTGCTCGCAATACTGCCCGTCGGGACAAGCGCTCGACGCGCACGCCCCACCGTCGACGCCGCCACCCGCGCAGGCCTGCCCCGGAGTCGTGCAGGCCCCGAGGTAGCAGACGTCGCCCCCGGCGCAGCACGTCTCGGGCACTCCGCACCGCAGCGCCATCCCGCAATCCCGATGGCAAGCGCCCAGCTCGCAAACCTCCCCCGGCTGGCAATTCCCCATCCCGCACGGCGGCCCCATGACGAGATCCATCATGACGAGATCGCTCTCGCCGCCGTCGCCGTCGGCCGCCGCGAGATCGAGCGGCACGCCCGCCTCGCCCGGCGAGGTCGCGAGATCGCCATCGGGCCCTTGGAGCGCACCGCTGCACCCGGCGCACAGCGAAGCGACGAGCGCAAGCCGATGAATCACCATGCCGCGAGGGTACAGGAAATCGGCCCCGCCACGGCGGCGGGACACGCGCCCAGAGGAGCCGCCCGATCAGGTCCCGGCTTCGCCGACGCCCAGGAGTGCGTCGAGGCGGTGAACCTCGGCGTCGAAGGCGGCCTTCTGTTCGGCTGGCAGCGAGCGACGAGTGGTGGCCTGGCTGGCGAACGGATCGAGGATCGACCGCCTCGGAGTCTCCAGCTGGTAGTGGAGGTGGGGGGCGAACGAGTGACCGGTGTTGCCGCTGTGGGCGATCACCTGGCCGCGCTTGACGTGCGCGCCGACCTGGGCGGCGGGCGCCAGATCGGACAGGTGCAGCAGCGCGGCGACGCGCCGCTGTCCGCCGTCCTCGCGGACCTCGAGCGAGTTGCCGTTCATCTGGAAGTTCCAGGTGCGACGGAGCACGGTGCCGTCGAAGGTGGCCCGGACGGGCGTGCCGACCGGGGTCTTGAAGTCGACACCCTTGTGGCCGCGTCCGTCGCGCAGGAGCGAGGTCACCTGCTCATAGTCGTCGAGCGGCGCGTCCTCGAGTCGGAGCTCGAGCTCGCTGCCGTCGGGCTGGTAGAGACGGGCGAAGCGCGCCCCCGCCGGCTGGAAGCGATAGGCCCGGAACTGCTTCGCCATCTTTGCGCTGTGGAAGCGCACGGCGTGAATCAGCGGCTCCTCGCCCGGGCGCAGCTCGTACAGCACGTCGATCACGTCGCCTTTGCGGAAGTCGCTTGGGACGTCGACCCACCACACGAGTGCGCGCGCCACGACCTGCGTGAGCGGCAGGCCGACCGCGCGCCCCGCGCTGGCGACAATCCCGCGCTCGAGCGGCCCGTCGATTCGGAGCGAGAGGCGGTGTACGCCCGCCTGGTCCTCCGGCCGATCGCTCCCGGGAGCCCGCGCCTCCGGGCCGGAGGCGGCGGCGATGCGTGCGGCGTCGGCCTGGGCCTCGGCGAGCGCGCGGAGGGCGGCGTCGGCAGCGACGCGCGCCTGCTCGGCCGCCGTCCGCCGGGCCTTCACGTAGAAGCCACCGCCGACGGAGGCGACCAGCAGCACGCCGACGGCGAGGGCCGCGCGACCGGAGCGCGGGGGGTGACCGAGAGTGGGGAGTGAGGACATGGCGGCTAGAGCGTGACGCAAAAACGTGGAGGGGCGAATCGCGCCGCGCCTCGACGGCAGGACGCGTCAGAAAATGCGGCCCGGCACGAACTCCGTGGCTCCCGAGAGCGCGTGGTCGAGCCGCACCGCCGAAGCATTCCCTCCGCGGCCGGGCCCCGACCTCTTTTCCCTCGGGTGACTGCCGCCCCTGCGCCCCTAGAACAAGGATCGAGCGGGCCTCCCTTTTCGGAGGCGAAGGAGCGGCCGATGGGCTGGCGGCAATGGGGCACTCTGGCGATCGTGGTGTGGGCGTGTGGCTCCCCGGCGGGGGCGCGGGCAGACGAGCCGGAGCTCAGCCCGCCAAAGAAATACATCGTGGCCGTCGGCGATTCGCTGATCTTCGGGTATCAGCAAGCGAAGTTCCTCGCCAATCCCGATCCGGCCAACTTCGACACCGGCTTCGTCGACGACTTTACAAAGCTGGTCCAGGAAACCCACAGAGGGCGACGTACGCAGGCTGTCAATTTCGGCTGCCCGGGCGAAACCTCCACATCGCTGCTCGAGGGGCCGTGCGCCTACCACGAGGCGGGCTTCTCACTGCACGTGAACTACTCGGGCGCTCAAATCGACGCCGCCACCGAGTTCATCGCGGCGCACCACGGACAGGTCGGCACCATCCTCGTCGACGTCGGCAGCAATGACGTGCTCGCGCTGGTGCACGCCTGCGGGGGTTTGAACCTCGCCTGCATCGCCGCGGGGCTGCCTCAGGTGATCTCCACCCTCCGCGTCAACTACACAAGAGTCCTCACCCGCCTTCGTGACGTCGCGCCCGAAACCGAGATCCTCATCCTCCAACTCTACAATCCATTCGTCGTCATCGACCCGACCACGAATGCCTTCGCGCCGCCGCTCAACGCCGTCATCGCCGGCGTCGCGCACGCATTCGGCGCGCTGACCGCAAATCCCTTCTTCGGGATCGACCTCGCGCAGCCGCAGCCGCAGACTGCCTGCGAGCTGACCCTCATGTGCACGCCGCTCGTCGACGTCCACTTGAGCGACGCCGGCTATCAATTTGCCGCCCAGCTTCTCTTCGAGGCATCGGGTTATGAGGAGCTGCCCGGCGACCGACCTGCAGACGGTGCGCCATGCATCGACGCGAATCACAACTGACGGTGGACACGGGCCCGGGGCAGATCGGTCGCCTCGCGGCGGTCCCGGAGGGCGACGGCTGCCGCGGTCTGCTCTACACCAGCAACACGCTCAGCATCGTCGACCCTGCCGGCCCCGGCATCGTGGCCACCCTGCCGCTCGCCGGTAACTTTGCCGGCAGCGTGCTGGTGGACTCGAGCCGCGGCCGCGTCTACGTGGCGGGCGCCGACCTCCTCACGATCCTCGACGGGGGCTGATCGCCCCGCTCGGGGCTCGTCGCGAAACAAGGCGCTTCGTCACCAGCACGCGGCTGACCAGGCGGCGGCTGTCGTCATATCCCACATGCGGATGTACGCCTCCGCCGAGGAATCGATGTTCTGCGTGTCCACGCCGAGCGCCCTCATGTTGGCGATCACGGCCAGTCCGTGGAGGCACTGACGTTCGGTGAGCTAATTTACTTGGATTCGTTCAGCACGACGATTATTGCATTGGTGCTCACGTCGGCGATGACAAGGTCGGGCAGGCCATTGCCGTCCAGGTCCGGTGCGATGGCCGTTGTGGGACCGGGGCCGCCGATGTCGATGGCGACCGGCGCGCCGAACGTACCGTCGCCGTTGCCGCGCATGACGAGCACCGCGCCCGGCGGCCCCCAGCTGCCAATGGCGAGGTCAGGGATCCCGTCGCGATTCCAGTCCGCGACGGCGACCGTCGTAGGCTGCACGGCGAGGAACGTGTTCTGCCCCATTCCGAATGTGCCGTCGCCGACACCGCGGAACAGGATCAGGCCGCTGCCGTCATGGTCCGTTGTGACGACGTCGGTGTGGCCGTCGCCGTCGAAGTCGGCGCTGGCGAGCGTCCACGGGAAGGTGCCGCAGGCGACGGAGGGGGCCGGCGTGAACGTCCCGACGGGGAGCTGCTGCGGCAACGCGAGCAACCGCCCGGGCACGAGAATCAGCGGCAGCGAGGTCGGCGCGCCCATCGTCATTCCAACCAGGCTGTTGCGACGCCCAACGATCGACCGGCTGGTGCTCCGACGATCCCGGCGGTGCCCACCTGCGCGTCGAGGTGAACGGCGCGCCCTATCCTTCCTCACGTGGGCGCCGCGCATCACCCCGGGCTCGAGGACATGTCCGAGCTGGTGCACGGGCTCCTGGAACGTTTTGGTCAGTCGCGGCCTCGGTCGGGAACGCGGCGTGTTCAAGGAGGAGCTCGACGCCAATCAGTCTTGTCCGGGCGCTTTTCGCGATCCGGGGGGCGGGGATTCGGACACGATCGCGGGCGCGATCGCGATTGTGGGAAACGGTTCGGCTCGAGTGAGGGGGGGCTAGTTCTCGACGAAGCTCTTGAGGCGCTTGCTGCGGCTCGGGTGGCGCAGCTTGCGGAGCGCCTTCGCCTCGATCTGGCGGATGCGCTCGCGCGTCACCTCGAAGTCCTGACCCACCTCCTCGAGCGTGTGGTCGGACTTCTCGCCGATGCCGAAGCGCATGCGGAGCACCTTCTCCTCGCGCGGCGTCAGCGTCGCCAGCACCTTGCGGGTCTGTTCGGCGAGGTTCATTGAAATGACCGCATCCGACGGCGAGATGACGCCCTTGTCCTCGATGAAGTCGCCGAGGTGCGAATCTTCCTCTTCGCCAATCGGCGTCTCGAGGGAGATCGGCTCTTTGGCAATCTTGAGGACCTTGCGCACCTTGTCGAGCGGCAGCTCCATCTTGTCGGCGATCTCTTCCGGCGTCGGCTCGCGCCCCAGCTCCTGCACGAGGTAGCGCGACGTCCGAATGAGCTTGTTGATCGTCTCGATCATGTGCACCGGGATGCGGATGGTGCGCGCCTGATCGGCGATCGCGCGCGTGATGGCCTGACGGATCCACCACGTCGCATACGTCGAGAACTTGTAGCCGCGCTTGTACTCGAACTTGTCGACCGCCTTCATCAGGCCGATGTTCCCCTCCTGGATCAGGTCGAGGAACTGCAGACCGCGGTTCGTGTACTTCTTGGCGATCGACACCACGAGGCGCAGGTTCGCCTCGACGAGCTCGCTCTTGGCCCGCTCGGCCATCCGCTCGCCCTCGTGGATCTCCTCGTAGGTCCCGCGAAGGTCGGCCTCCGAGAGCTTCGCCTCCTCCTCGACGCGCTTGATCTTCCGCCGGGCGCCCTGGATCTCCTCGGCGGCGGCCTCCAGCTCCTCGACGGTGAGACCGAGCTTCTTCACGATCGCGCGCGCCTTCTGCGGCGACAACTTCATCTCGCGCAGCGTCTTGCCGAGGTCGCGCTGCGAAAGGCCGATCTTCTTCTCCTGCTCCTAGATCTCCTGCTTGCCCTTCTCGATCCGCAGGACGAAGCCCTTCAGGGTCTGGACGATCTTCTCGATCTGCTTCTTGTTGATTCGCAGCTCCGAGAGCTGCTCGAACATGTCGTTCTTGTTCTCGTCGATCTTCTCCCGGATCTTCTTTTTCTTCAGATCCGAGATCTTCTTCGCCTCGAGCTCCTCGACGAGCTTCTCGTTCTCGCGCTGGTGGCGCCGCACCTTGTCGATGAGCTTGATGACGCGCTCGGCGTGCCACTCCTCGTTGAACTCCGCGTCCTCCTCGTCGACGTCGCGGATGACCTCCTTCACGCGGATCTTCTGCGCGCGCAGGAGCGTCCCGAGGTCGAGGATCTTCTCGACGGCGATCGACGAGTTCAGCACCACCTGGAGCACGCGGCGCTCGCCCTCCTCGATGCGCTTGGCGATCTCCACCTCGCCCTCGCGCGTGAGGAGCGACACCGACCCCATCTTGCGCAGGTACATGCGCACCGGGTCGTTCGTCTTCGAGTAGCCGCCGTCGAAGTCGTCCTCTTCTTCCTTCTCTTCCTTCTCGGTGCTTTCGTCCGGCTCCTCGACCTCTGCCTCTTTCGCGGCGGGCGCGCCGGCGGCGGCGGCGGGCGGCACCTTGACCGGGCCGCCGTCGACGATCTCGATGCCCTCGTCACCGAGCGCACCGAGCCAGTCGTCGATGGCGTCGGAGGAGACGATGTCCTCGGGCATGTGGTCGTTCACCTCATCGTAGGTGAGGTAGCCCTTGGCCTTGCCCATCGTGATGAGCTGCTGCTTGCGCCGCTCGCTGTCCCGATTGGTCACGGTCTCTTTCACTTTCACGGCGTCTCGTCTCCTGTTTGGCACTTGGCCGTTCAACCTTTGAGCCCCAGGCGCTTCTGGTTGAGCTCGGTGATGCGGGCGTTGAGCTTCCGAATCTCGTCGCCATCGCCGGCGGCGCGCGCCTCGGCGAGGGCGCGCTTCAGCTCGGCGAGCAGCGCGTCGTCGGCGGACTTCTTCATGATCGACTCGAGCGCGCGCTCGGGATCGGGCACGTCGGCGAAGCGCCCCGAGAGCGCCGCCTCCATGATCTGCGACCGCAGTGACGGATCGACCGCGTCGGCGAACGGCGCGGCCTCGAACTTCACGCTGTCGGTGCGCTCGCACAGCTCGGTGAATGCACGCCGCAGCTGCGGG
>JAJXSP010000251.1 GCA_021784515.1 Myxococcales bacterium
CCGCGGCGAGGACGCCGGCGCCGATGGCGAGGAGGTCGGCCGCGGTGCCGGTCGGCTCGCGGACCAGCGCGCCGCCCGCGCCATGGAGCACGACGCCGCTCGACCCGGCGATGAACAGGTCGTTCGCGCTCGCCCACACCGCCCAGAGATCGCCCACCTGCGTCGGCACGGCGAGCCAGCAGCCGTCGCCGCGGCTGCGCGCCACCGCGCCGCCCTCGCCCGCGATCCACACGTCGTCGGGGCCGCGGCCGCCGACGCCCCACCAGTTCGCATTCACCGGCGCCGTCTCGGCGGTCCACTTGCCGTTGCCCGTCGAGCGGAGGACGACGCCGTTGCCGCCGACCGCGAACACTTCGTCGGGCCCGGCTCCCCAGACCGCGTGGAGGTCCTGCTGCGTCCCGCTCGGCTGCGCGCTCCACTTGCCGTTGCCCGTCGAGTGGAGGATCAGTCCCGCGGCGCCGACGGCGTAGACGTCCGCCGGCGACGAACCCCACACGCCGGACAGCCCGGTTTTGGTGCCGCTCTTCTCCGGCGTCCACGCTCCGTTGCCCGTCGAGCGGAGGATCGTGCCGCCGCCGCCGACGGCGAAGAGCGTCCCCGGCCCCGGCGCCGCGACGGCGGTGAGGTCGACGGCGACGCCGCTGTCCTGCGGGGTCCACGGGCCCCCCGTCGAGGCGAGGATGGTGCCGTGCTGACCGACGCCCGGCGCGTCTCCGACGGCGAAGGCGCCCGCCGGCGCGAGCGTGGCCACGCCGTTCAGGTTCACGCCCTGCACGAGGTCGGAGAGCATCCAGCCCTGCCCGCGGTTGACGTCCACCGTCGAGTTGAAGCCCACGGCGAAGAGCGGGCCGCCCGCCGGCGCGCCCCACGCGCCCACCAGGATCTGTTGCGTGCCGCTCTTCTGCGCCGCCCACGCGCCGTGGCCGGGCGAGGCGAGGATGGTGCCGCCCGCGCCGACGGCATCGATGTCCGTGGCGCCGCGCCCGAAGATCCCGAAGAGCGTCTCGCCCGTCGGCGACGCTTGCGCGACCCACGCGCCCTTGCCCGACCAGTGGAGGATCGTGCCGCCGCCGCCGACGGCGTAGACGTCGGCCGCCGAGGAGCCCCACAGCCCCCGCAGGTCGGTGCCGACGTTGCTGTGCTGCGGCGCCCAATGGCCGTTCCCCGTCGAGAAGAGCAGCGTGCCGAACTGGCCCGCGGCCCACATCGCGCCCGGCACGCCCCACACCGTGAAGAGGATGAGGTGGACGCCGCTCGCCTGCGCGCTCCACGCGCCGTTGCCGGTCGAGTGGAGGATGGTACCGCCCCCTCCGACGGCCCAGAGATCGTTCGGGCCGGTGCCGAAGACGGCGTGGAGGTCGCGGTTGGTGTTGCTCTGCTGCGCGACCCACTGGCCGTTGCCCGTCGAGTGGAGGATGGTCCCGCCCGCGCCGACGGCATAGACGTCATTGGCGTTCGAGCCCCACACGCCGAAGAGGGTCGCCATCACGTTGCTCGGCTGGGCGACGTAGGAGAGGCCGTCGGTGGTGTGGGCAATCACGCCGACGTCGCCGACGACGTAGACGTCGTTCGGACCGCTGCCCCAGACGGCGCGGAACTGTCCGGCGACGGCGGGCGGCGGGTTGTCGAGGGTCCAGGCGAGCGCCGCCGGGGCCGGGCCGCCCGCGAACTGGCAGAGACCGGGCGCGAGGTCGGAAGGCGCCGCGTGGTCGGCGAGCCCGAGGTCGCCCGGAATCGCCAGAACCGCCAGATCCTGCGAAATCGCGAGATCCTCGAAAAGCGACAAGTCCGGCGAAGCGGGCTCGAGATCGGGCGCGGCGAGATCGGGCGCGGCGAGGTCGAGCCCTACGGCGAGGTCGCCGGCGCCGTCGGCCAGCGCGAGATCGTCCGGCGCGCCGTCGGTCGTGAGCGCCGCGTCCCCGTCGGAGGCCGGCGCGAGATCGGCCGACCCCGCGCGGTCGGCCGGCGCGTCCACGCCCGCCAGGTCGGCGGCGGCGCCGGGGGGCCCCTGCCCGCACCCCATCGCCGCCAGCAGGGCGACCGTCGCTGCGGCGCGCACCATCCGCGCACCGGCCCGGCCGCGGGCAAGCTCCTCGTCGGTGATCGCGGAGGACGGCACGGTCGTTCATGGTACCGCGAGAGCCGCGATCGCGCGATCGGTCCATCCCTGCCCCGGCGGGCGCCCGCCTCGTCGGAGAATGGGCTCGGCCCGCCGGGGTCCGATTCCGACCGTCCGCAGTCCCGCTTGACCGCGCGACCGCGGCGACTACTTCACCCTCGGGAGGTTTCGATGCGAGTGTGGATCGCGGCGGCGGCGCTGGCGTGGTCGGCAATGGCGTGGGCGCAGCAGTCGAGGCCGACGCCGATGGATCCGTTGTGGGCGCCGCTTCCGACACCGCAGCGCGAGCGCTCGCTCGCCTTGAGGATCCTCGCCCCGAAGCCGCCGCACGTGCCGCCGAACGATCGCACGGCGCTGGAGCGCGAGAACGAGACGGCGATGTATCCGTCGACGTCCGACTACTACCGCGGCTTCGGCAACTATTACCAGCTCACCTTCGAGTGGTGGGGTCCCCACGGGCCGCGCCTCAGCGGGCCGGAGTCGCCGCTCTCCGTCGGAACGGAGCACTGACCGCGGCGATCCATCGAGCGTCGGCGGTGCCGTCGGTGACTACTTCTCGAGCGTCGCCTGCTCGATGATCACGGGGTACGAGTAGCCGGCGCCGAAGTCCTTGTCGACGTGCACCGCGCCCCTCACCGTCACCACCTCGCCGACGGCGGTCGTCCCGTCGGTGGTGGCGGTGAGATCGTTGGTGCCGTCGCCGGCCGCGCCCGACCCGTCGCGCACGTGGACCCAGTTCTTGCCCATCACGCCGCCGGTGTACTTCACCACCTTGCCGCGGACGGCGACGGTCTTGTCCTTCAGCGCGGCGCGCTGCGCCCACACCTCGCCGACGGTGCGCGCGTCGGGCCCCTTGGCTTTCTCGACCTTCACGTCGCCGGCGAAGTCGCCGCCCCGCGCCGCGACGGCGTGCTGCGCGCCGATTGCCTCGGGGCTGGGAGCCACGGCGGGCGGCCCTCCCATCCCGGCGTGCACGGCGTCCTTGGGCGGCGCGCCGAGCGCCTCTCCGCCCGCGGCAACCGGCGCGAGGCTGCCAAACCAGATCCGCGGCCACTTCCGGTGCAGCGTCTTCGACTCGAAGTCCTGCATCAGCGCCGCGCCGCTCAGCGCGACGGTGGCGCCGACGGCGACGTCGGCCTGCGGCACCGCCGCCCACTCCTCGCCCGACGAGGTCTGGATGCGGAGGTAGCTGTAGCCGCCCTGATCGATCTTCTCGAGCACCTTGCCCTGCACGGCGGGCTGCCCGGCGGCGGCGGGGGCCGCGGGCGCGTTCGCCGTCGCGGTGGCGGGCCTGGCGGCGGCGTTGTCGAGGGCCGGCATTCCGCTCGGCGGCTCGGGGGCGGGGTGCTTGTTGCAGCCCACTGCCGCCACGGCGGCGACGAGCATCCATTGCATGCGCATCTGTTCTCCTCCGGGAAGGGGTTCTTCGAGCGCGCGAAACCTACACCGGAGGAGGCCCCGAGAACAGGGGATCTTCCGCTGTCCTCCCGCGCCGTTTTCCGGTAGCTCTGCCGGCATGGCGAAGAAGGTGCGTCCACGCACGGAGCGACGGGCGAAGGAGCGTGAGGCGCGCGAGCTGGTGCGCGCGCGACAGAAGCTCGCGCTGCTCGAGAGCGGGGGCAGCGCGGAGCGGCCGATCGAGGTGCCGTCGTCGTCGGTGATCGAGCCGCGGGCGTCGTCGCTGCCCTGCCCGCTCTGCGGCGGTGGGGTGGCGATCGCCGACCATCAGGCGCGCACCGTCGGGGGGCGGTCGCTGCGGGTGGTGAGCGTGATCTGCCAGCGCTGCGGCGTGGGCCGGCAGCGGTGGTTCCGCATCGGATCGCCGTTGCCGCAGTGAGGGCGCGATCCGGAGTCGCCCGTCGCCGAACCAACCACCTCCGGCGTCCGCTGTCCGAACTTGCACCAGCGGGCGCCCGGAAACACGCCTCCGCCGAGGGGCATGGTGCTTGCTGCCGGGTTTCGCGCCATCATCGAGGCCCCGTGCCCCCCGAGGCCGGCCCCATCAGCGGCACACCCGCCGCGGAGCAACCATGAAGGCCCGCATCCTGATCGTCGACGACGAGCGCCTCATTCGCAGCTCGCTGCGCCGCGCCCTGGAGAGCCTCGGCCACGAGGCCGAGGTGGCCGGATCCTTCGAGGAGGCGCGCCGCGCCCTGGGCGGCGCCCGCTTCGATCTCGCGATCCTCGACCTCCGTCTCGGCGACGGCTCCGGCCTCGATCTCCTCAAGCTCCTCCGCACCGAGTCGCCCGAGACCAAGGCCGTCATGATCAGCGCCCACGGCAGCGTCGAGGCGGCGGTGAGCGCGATGAAGCTCGGCGCGTACGACTTCGTCAAGAAGCCATTCGAGCTGGAGGAGCTGCTCGCCACCGTCGGCAACGCGCTGCGCACCACGTCGCTCGAGCGGCGGCTGGCCTACCACGACGCGCGCGAGCGCTCGCGGGTCGACGAGGACCTGTGGGTGAAGCGCTCGCCCGAGTCGCAGCGCCTCGAGCGCGAGCTGCAGACGCTCGCCGCGCAGCCCGTGCAGGTGATGCTCCTGTCGGGCGAGACCGGCAGCGGCAAGGCGCTGGTGGCGCGGCGGCTCCACTACGACTCGCCGCGGGCCGCCGGGCCGTTCGTCGAGCTGAACTCGGCGGCGATCCCCGACTCGCTCGTCGAGAGCGAGCTGTTCGGCCACGAGCGCGGCGCCTTCTCCGACGCTCGCGCGCGCAAGCTGGGCCTGGTCGAGGTGGCCGACGGCGGGACGCTGTTCCTCGACGAGGTGGGCGATCTCGGCCAGAGCGCGCAGGCGAAGCTGCTCACCTTCATCGACCGCTTCACCTTCCGGCGCGTCGGGTCCACCGCGCTCCAATCGGTGGACCTGCGGTTCGTCACCGCCACGAACCGCGATCTCTCGACGATGGTGCGCGAGGGGCGGTTCCGCGCCGACCTCTACTACCGGCTCGCCGCGCTCACCGCCGTGCTGCCGCCGCTGCGCCAGCGGCGCGAGGACATCGTCCAGCTCGCCGAGCACTTCCTCTCCGGCTACGCCGCGCGCTACAAGAAGGCGTTCCGCCGGATCGCCGACGAGGCGGCCGCGCTCCTCGTCGGGTGGCGCTGGCCGGGCAACGTGCGCGAGCTGAAGGCGGTCATCCAGCGCGCGGTGCTGATGAACGACGGCGAGACGCTGCAGCCCGAGCACCTCCCGGGCGACCTCGTCTCGGCGGCGCTCGATCCGATCCCGCAGGCGCTGACCGACCCCGGCACGCGCATCCCCACCCTCGACGAGCTGGAGCTGCGCTACATGCGCGCGGTGCTCGGCCTCACGGGCGGCAACAAGGTGCGCGCCGCCGAGCGCCTCGGCATCACGCGGCAGACGCTCGCGCGGCGGCTCGGCGAAGCGGAGTAGCGGGAACGGGAACGCTCCTCCTCGTCTCCCGTCCCTTCCCGTGCTAGCGTCTCGCCCGCTTGCGCAACGCACTGACCGCCCTCCTGTTCACCGTCGCCATCTCGGGCCTCGTGGTCGTCGCGCGCCGCGGCGCTCCTCCCACCGCGCCAGATGATCGCGCCTCGCTGCTGGCACATCCGCGCCCGCGGAAGCCGGGCGCACGGCTCACCGGCGACGGCGAGCACGCGACATCGCTCCCGTCGGGGGTGACCTCCGCGCTCGCCGCGACGATCCCGCCCGGCGCGCAGCCGATGCCGGCGATCATCCCGCGGCCGAGCGCGCCCGTCGGGCCGCGCGGCACGTACGTCGCGATCGCCTACGGCGGCGACGGACAGGGCGAAGTCGAACCCTGTGGGTGACCGGCCCACCCGCAGGGCGGTCTGGCCCGGCACGCGACGCTGCTCGACAAGCTCACCCACGACGCCGACGGCGTGCTCGTCGTCGACGCCGGTGACGATCTCTCTGGCCCTGCCGTCCCGCTCGCGCAGAAGCCGCTCCGCGCGCGCCTGATCCTCGAGGCCCTGCAGCGCTTCGGCGTCCGCGCGATGGCGATCGGCGAACGCGATCGCGAGCCCGGCGTGCCGCTCGACGCGATCCCGAACCACGCACGGCTCCGCGTCGCGGGCTTCGAGGTGGGCGTATTCTCCCTCGAGACGGAGGGCAGGAGCGATCTCGAGGCGGGCTCGGCGCTGCGGCGCGAGGCGGCCGAGCTGCGCAAGGGAGGCGCGGCGATCGTGGTGGCGCTCCTACACGGCGGGCCCGACAAGGCGCGAGCTGCCCTGAAGGCGGTCGCGCCGTCGGGCGTGACGGTGGCGGTGGTGAGCCACGGCTTCGGCCTCGCGGGCGTCGACCGCGCGGGCGACGCGTGGCTCGTGCAGTGCCCGCCCCAGGGCAAGCAGTTCTGCCAGCTCGATCTCCACGTCCTCGACGGCAAGCTCGACTTCGTCGACGCGGGGCCGCGCGCGCAGATCGAGGCGATGCTCGGCGGCCAGCAGAAGGCGCTCGCCGACGTGGACGCGCGCCAGGCGAGCTCCGACGGTGCGCTGCGCGACTACTACGAGAAGCAGAAGGACCAGATCCGCCAGATGATCGACTTCGAGAAGCGGCAGCTGGCGACGGCGCCGCCGCCTCCGACGGGGAGCTGGGTCGAGAGCCGTCAGACGCCGCTCGGCACCGAGGTCTCCGACGACAAGGAGGTGGCGGCGATGGTGGCGCGCTACAAGGCCGAGGTGGCGAAGCTGCCGCCTCCGCCCCCGCCGCCGCGCGGCGGCTTCGTCGGCGGCGAGGCCTGCGTCGGGTGCCACAAGGAGGCGCACGAGGCGTGGTCGCGCACGAAGCACGCGCGCGCCTTCGCCACGCTGGAGAAGAAGGGCCAGCAGGCCGATCAGGCGTGCGTGAACTGCCACGTCACCGGCAAGCAGCCGGCGCTGCGCGACGTGCAGTGCGAGGCCTGCCACGGCCCGGGCCAGGCGCACCTCGGAAATCCCCTGGCCAAGGCGCTGGTGGTGCGCGACCCGCCCGAGAGCACCTGCCTCGTCTGCCACACGAAGGATCAGACCGGCAGCTGGGACTTCGCGGCATTCCGAAAAGCGGTCCTCGCGCCGGGCCACGGACTGCCCGCCGTCGGTGGCGCGCGCTGAACAAAGGGGTTTCGCGCGACCGCGATTACCAGGCCAGCCCGCGCAGCTCGCGCGCACGTCGATAGGCGTCCTCGTAGTGGATCGCCGAGCGCCCCCACGAGAAGTCGGCCTTCATGGCATTTCGCACCAGGCGCGCCCACACCGGAGTGCCGAACACCTGCTGTGCGAAGCGCACCGCGCCGACGAGCGCGGGCACGGTGAGGTCGTCGAACGAGAAGCCATTCGCGGTGGCGGGATTGGCGCCGTCGAAGCCAATCACGGTGTCGGCCAGCCCGCCGGTGCGACGGACGATCGGCGGCGTGCCGTAGGCGAGCGAATACATCTGATTGAGGCCGCACGGCTCGAAGCGTGACGGCATGATGAAGGCGTCGGCGCCGGCCTCGATCAAATGCGCCCGCGACTCGTCGTAACCGAGGAATGCCTTGAATCGCCCCGGCAGGCTGGCGTCGAGGTGGCGCATCTCCGCCTCGAGCGCGGGATCGCCCGAGCCGAGCATGACGATGCGCACGCCCGACGAGCACAGCGTCGGCACGGCGCCGAGCAGCACGTCGAACCCCTTCTGTCCGGTGAGCCGCCCGATCGCGCCGACGACGAGGCCGGGGTCGTCCGGGTCGAGTCCGGAGGCGGCGCACAGCGCGCGGCGCGAGAGCGCCTTGCCGGGGAGATCGTCGACGGTGTAGTGCGCCGGCAAATGGTGATCGCTGGCCGGGTTCCACTCCTCGATATCGATTCCATTCAAGATGCCGAGGAGCCGGTCGCCGCGCCCGCGCAGCACCGCGTCGAGGCCCGCGCCACCGTCGGGCGTGGTGATCTCGCGCGCGTAGGTGGGCGACACGGTGGTGATGAGATCGGCCGCCGCGATTCCCCCTTTGAGGAGGTTGACGTCGCCGTGGAGCTCGACGCCTCCCGGGCCGAAGCTCTCCGGGGGCAGACCGAGCGCCGGGAACGAATCGCCCCCGTAGACACCCTGATAAGCCAGGTTGTGAATCGTCAGCATCGCCGCGACGTCGTCGAACCAGCGATCGCGCCAGCCCGACCACGCGCACAGCATCGCCGCGAGCGCGGCGTGCCAGTCGTGGGCGTGGAGCACCTGGGGCTTGTCGTCGAGGCGGCGCATCGCCTCGAGCGCCGCGCGCACGAAGAGCGTGAAGCGCCACAACCCGTCGTCGAAGCCCTGCTCGTTCGGCGCGTGGATCGGCCCGCGGTGGAAGAACGGGTCGTGCGCGATGAAATAGACCGGCACGGCGCCCGCCGGCAGCTCGCCGCGGAGGACGCCGACCTGGTAGCGCTGGCCGAGGACGTCGACGGAAAACGGCGCCAGCGCCTGCTCCGGCCAGAGGTTGTGCTTCCGATACCACTCGGCGGCGGGGAGGTGGAACGGCATCCACACCGCGCACTCGTGGCCACGCGCGGCGAGCGCCTTGGGCAGCGCGCCGACGACGTCGCCCAGGCCGCCGGTCTTGGCGAAGGGCACGCACTCCGAGCTGAGATGGGCGATCCGCACGTCGCAGTGGCATCGTAGCGGCCCGCGGAGCGCGCGCAAGACGCGCGTCGTGCGTCGGGAAAAAGATGCCACCACGCTCGGGGGCTGCGCCGCCGCCCGCCTGTATAGTGCGCGCGGTGTGCGCCGTGCGCCTCGCCCTCCTGCTGCCGATCGCCGCCGCGGCGACGGCCCGCGCGGCCGAGCCCCTGCCAGCGCGCCTCGAGGGCCGCGTGCTCCGGCAGGGCTCGAGCACGCCGCTCGCGGGCGCGCAGCTCGAGACCACCGCCGGCGCCTCCGCCACCG
>JAJXSP010000252.1 GCA_021784515.1 Myxococcales bacterium
GAGCCGCTGGAAGCGGCTCTCCAGAAGCAGCCGCTCGTGAGCGGCTAACCAACCCAAACCGCCTTGGGCGGTTCACATCACAAGCCTCCGGCTTTGCCGGAGGTAATTGACTCCCTGCGCGCCGCGACTGACGACGTGGAACGCGCCAGGTCGCGGTTCTCGACGACCGCGACGTGCGAGCGGGATCGCGGTGGTCCACCGAGACCGCGAGGTTTGGCCTCGGGCATGGAGAGATCGGTAGTAGAGGAGTTGCGCCATCGCGAGGAGATGCTGCGGTTCGGGCATGCCGCGCGGCGCGCTCGGACGGCGCGACCTTGCGGCGGGCCCATGAATATCCGCCGCAAGAATGGAAAGCGGTGCGCCGACCTTTCGATGACGGTGCCAAAGACCGTCGCGGGGATCTAGGAGCCTGTTTCCGTAAGGCGCCGTCGCGAGGCGTTCGAGGCGCCGCCCAGGCGAGGAGCGACGACGAAGGACTACTTTCCGTAATCCAAGGAGGAGCGACGAAGCCTGGGCGAGCGCATCGGACGCCGCAGCAGGGAATTACGGGAACAGGCTCCTGGGGAGGTCGAGCCTCTCGCTTTTACTGCCGCAACAGGCAGCCGTTGCTGCAGCCCGGGCTGCCGGGCGCGCAGGCAACGGTGCATTGGAAATTGCAGCCTTGAATGCCGCAGGGGTAGCAGCACGCGAGGCCGGGCGCGCACTCGCGGCCATTGGCGCTCTGGCCGCAATTGTCGCCCACCTGCGGGAGGCCGCCGTCGGGGGCTGCGTCGGTGGTCAGGAGGTCGTGGAGTGAAGCGGCGTCGGCCATCGTGGCGAGATCGCCCGTCGCAGAGAGGTCGGCGACGGCCGCGCTGTCGGCGACAGCGGCAGCGTCAATGGCTTCGAGGTCGAGCGGCGCGGCGGCGTCCTGCGCCGATGCCGCGTCGGGGCTGCCCGAGTTGCCGCACCCGACGAAGGCGAAGCAGAGGGCGAGGGCGGCGAGCGATCGAGATGGCATCATCGATTCTCCTGACGACCGGCGCGCTACCGAGCGTTACTGCATCGGCCGCCCGAACACCGGCCTCCCTTGCAATCCGAGTCGGAGCCGCACGCGCCGCACCGCCCGCTCGAGCAGCGCCCGACCTTGCAATCCGAGTCGGAGCCGCAGGAGCCGCACCGGCCGTTCGAGCATCGGCCGTTGCCGTTGCAATCGGAGTCGGAGCCGCAGGAGCCGCACCGGCCGTTCGAGCACCGCCCCTCGCGGCAATCGGAGTCGGAGCCGCAGGCGCCGCACCGTCCGCTGGAGCAGCGACCGTAGCCATTGCAGTCGGAGTCGGAGCCGCACGCGCCGCACTTCCCGCCCGAGCAGCGGCCATATCCGGCACAGTCGGAGTCCGAGCCGCAGGAGCTGTCGCCATACGCGCTCCTTCCGGCGAGTCCGAACAGCGCCAGGGAAACCATTATTGCCAGGGTCGCGAACGATCGAGCCATGAGTATCCTCCTGTGACCGGCCGCCGGCCGGGCTCGCCATCATAGGGCGAGCGCTCGCCCGACGGTGGAAAATCGGGTCTCGGCTTCTCGGGCGCAGCGCGAGTGGACCTGCTTGCCGGCCCGTGCTTCGAGCAGGCATTTGCCCGAACGCGATGGGCGAGGGTCTTCGAGGCGGCTTGTTCTCATCGGGATCGCGAGGCGGCGTGGGGCGCGCCGAGCGCCGGCCGTCAGCGTCGGCGCAACCGGTCGAGGATGCCCCCCACGTCGAGCTCCACCTGGTCCTGCTGCACGCCCCGGGCGATGAACGCCGGCACCGAGCCGCCGGGCTCGCTGTAGCAACGGTAGCTGAGCTCGGTGCCTCCCGCCGCGCCGGGCAGGATTTTCCAGGCGCCGCGCACCGCGCCGAGTCGCACCAGGCCCGGCTGCGGCGGCGGCCCGACGTCGCTCGCCGCCTCGAAGGTCACGTCGATGATCTGTCCACGTCGCTGCTGGCGGATGCGCAGCACCACGTCGCGATCCGTGACGACCGGGGCGTGCACGTGGTCGTAGACCACGATCTCGCTCGGGGTGCGCAGAAGGACGGTGCGCCGCTTGAGCGTCGGCGGCGGAGCGTCGATGATGCCGTTCCAGATGGTGCGGAGCACCACGTCGGGCGACTCCGGGACCGTGGTCACCGCCAGGTATTCGTAGAACCGCGAGCCGGGCACCGAGCGGCGCGAGTAGCGGACGCCCAGCTTGGTCGCGTAGAGGTTCCACCCCTCGTCGGCGGCGGCCGGCGAGGAGGCGAGCGCCAGCAGCCCGCCGAGCAGCAAAAAGAGATTCCTGACTCGAACCACGGGGAGCAGCCTAGTACCTCGCGGCGGAAATCTCGATGGATTCGATCGTCGCTGCATCCCGCATGGCTTCGTTGCTCCTCGGTTACTTGCCCACCGGCAAGCGCCCTCGTCGCGCCTCGCCCTGCGGGCGCATCGACGCTCTCGGTCCTATCGAGATTTCCGCCACCAGGTACTAGCATCGCTGCGTCGCGTGTGAGGGTCCGAGGAGCCTTTTTGGGGGGGAAACCGGACGATGCGCGCGAACCTCGTGCCGAAGTGGTTCGTCAGGGCAGCGGGGCACAGAGCTGCGGGATCATCGTGGTGCAGAAGTCGTAGGTCGCGGCCTTGGCGATGTCGAAGCTCCCCGCCGGAGCGTTCGTGAAGCGCGGGTCGGCGATCCGCGTATTCCGGTCCTGCCCGCTGGCCGCCTGGTAGGCTGTCAGGCTCATCGCCGAATCGTTCCATGAGAAGGTCGGCGTGCCGCCCGACTTCCAGGCGACGTTGTCGTCGCTGGTCACGCCGGGAATCAGGAGCAGCGACGAGCCGCCTTCGTCGTAGGACACGTTTCCCTTCAAGCTCGTTCCCGCGCCGGCGTCGTACATGTAGAAGCCGCCCGAGCCCTGATCGCAGGAGACGTTGGATTCGATCTGCGTGCCGGTCGGCTTGCCCCAGATGAACATCGCGTAGTGATTGCCGCACATCCGGTTGTAGCGGACCACGTTGTCGCTCGTGTTGCCGGCGCCGACGTAGACGTCGGCATTCCAGATGGCGCGCGAGTCGTACGAGCCGGTCCAGCCATTATGGTAGAAATAATTGTATTCGATGATGTTCGAGCCGGTCGCGTAGGGGGTGCCGTTCGCGTCGGTGTGGCCATTGTAGATTTGAATGCCCATCGAGGCGTTGTCGTAGAACGTGTTCGAGCGGAGGACGTTGTGGTCGCCCTCGAGGTAGACGCCGTGGTCGAGGGCGTTGCGGGTGCCGTTGTCGTGGATCGTATTCCGGTACAGCAGGCTCTGGCTCGACGAGAGCACGATCCCCGAATTGACCGAGCCGTAGACCTCGCAGTTCGACATCACGATGTTGGTCGCGCCGCGCTCGAACGCGACGGCGATCGCGCTCGCGGTGTCGGTGATGTGGAGGTTGTCGAAGGTGAGGTAGGAGCCTTTGACGTCGAGGGTGTTGGAGGAGCTGTTGGTCACGAGCGCGGTCTCCCCGGGATGGCCGGCGATGGTGATCGGCGCATTGGCGGTGCCCGAGACGCTCGTATTGACGCTGTGGGCGTAGGTGCCGCCGCGCACGTAGGCGACGTCGCCCGGCGCCATCTTCGAGAGGGCGCCCGAGATGGTGGCCCACGGCGAACCCATCGTCCCGGCGGCGCCGTCGCTGCCATTGGAGGCGATGGTGAAGACGCGGCCCGAGGTGACCTTGAAGGGCAGTCCGGCCTGCGGCGCGAGCGCGCCGGCGCGGCTGACCTGCACCGCCACCGACGAGGGGAGCGCCACGTTCAGCGCCGGCAGCTCCGCCACGATCGCGCTGGCAGTGAGGGTGATCGTCGACAGCGAGGTCTGCGGCAGGTTGGCGCCCGAGATCACGACGGTGTCGCCCTGCTGGAAGCCGCTGCCGCTCACCGTGACGAACGAGTGCGCGGGGCCGCTCGGCGGCCAGACCGTCGTGGCCACGAGTCCATGGACAGGCTGCGGCGGTTGTGGAGGAGTGGCCATGTCGGCGGCGGGGGTGGGGTCGGGCGAGGGCAGCGCGAGATCGGCGTGCGCGGGCGGAGAGGCCATGTCGGCGCCGTCGGCGACGGGGCGGCCGGCGACCGCGAGATCGGGCGGCGCGTCAGGGGGCGAAGGGAACGTGCCGGCGTCCATGCAGCCGGGCGCGAGGAGGATCAAAGACGGCGAGAGCGAGAGCAGGAAGACGGCGTGTCCGGTTCGGCTGGGCATTCACACCTCCGAGGCGGAACCGCAGCGCAACGGACGTGCCGCACTCGGAGGAGCCTCTCGACGGCAGTGCCGACGGTCAAACGACGACCCGCCGGCGGCACTTCAACCGAAGCCGCATTGCCGGCGCAAAAGGGCGAAGGACTCCGCGGCCGCCATCGATGAGTCGCGGCAGAGCGCACTCCGGCCGCGAGTCGGCGCGCGGGCGCTGCGACGCGTCCATGGCCGGTAGTCCAGACTCCACGCTCTGCCCCGGTGCCCGGTCGCGGACTCCGCGCCTGCGGCCAGGCCCGCACGCGTGGCACGGCCAGTGCTGCGGCCGCCCTGCCATGCGCCTCGTCAAGCTATTTCCATTCGCCTGTTCATTCCTCGTCTCCTGCAGCAGCGCCGTCGGGCCGGACGCCGATGGCGCGGCCCAGCCCGGGCTCGACGCCGGGCCGAGCTTCTCCGCGCCCGACGCGTCGAGGCCGCCCCCGCCCGCGCCGCCTGTCGACGCGGGCGACGTCTCGAGCGGGCCGCGCGCGCCCGGTGAGGCGTGCGCCGCCGCCTCCGAATGCGCGAGCGGTTTCTGCGTCGAGGGCGTGTGCTGCGACACCGCCTGCTCCGACGGGGCCGCCTGCCAGCACTGCGCGGTCGCCCGCGGCGCCGAAATCGACGGCGTTTGCGGCGCCGGGGCCGAGCTGCCTCGCGTGCGCATCGACACGGCCGCGCCGCCGCAGGGCCTCCCGCAGCGTGTGCTCCTCGACGGAGAGGACCTTCAGCGCGTGCTCTCCGAGAGCGGCCCCGGCGTCGAGATCCTCGTGCCCTCGGGACGTCGCTTCGGCCCGCTCTCGCTGCCCGCGCGCGCGCCCGGCGAGACGCGCTGGACGGTGATCCGCTCGAGCGATCCGGCGCTGCCCGGCCCGGGCGTGCGCGTCCGTCGCGGCGACGGGGCGCACATGCCGCAGATCGTGGCGCCGAGCGGCCGCTCGGGCATCGTGAGCGCGCCGGGCGCCAGCCACTACTGGCTGATTGGCCTCGAGGTGCGCAACGCCGGCCCGGGGCAGCCGGCCGGGCCGCTGGTCAATCTCGGCGACGGCTCCGCGGCGAGCGCCCAGGCCGACCACATTGTTCTCGACCGCCTGTGGATCCACGGCGAGCCCGACTTCGGCGCGGAGGTGAAATCGGGTGTCGTCGCCAATGGCGCCTTCATCGCGCTGGTCAATTCACGGGTCAGCGACATCCACCGCCTTTATTATGCCGGCCAGTGCACGGGCGGCTGCTCCGAGTCGCAGGGATTCATTGCCTGGAACGGCGGCGGCCCCTATCGAATCGCCAACAATTCGATCGCCGCCAGCACGCACGGGATCTTCTTCGGCGGCGCCGACGCGGCCTCCGAGCGCATGATGCCCGCCGACGTGGAGATCGTCGGCAATCACGTCTACAAGCCGCTGTCGTGGTACGTGGGCACGGCGACGCCGCGCTGGCAGACCAAGACGCTGATGGAGATGAAATCGGCCCAGCGCGTCCTCATCGAGGGCAACTATTTCGAGAATGAATGGAACTCGACCGGCGCGACGCCGGGCGAGCAGGTCGGGCACGCGATCGTCCTTTCACCGCGCAATGGCGACGCGACGTCGAATTCGCCGTGGGCCGGCGTGCGCGACGTCACGCTGCGCGGCAATCACGTGAGCAACGCCTCGCGCGGCCTCGGCATGGCGGCGCAGGACGACCGCGACGTGACCACGGTGGCGACGCGCTGCGTGGCGATCACCGGCAATCTCTTCGACCGGCTCCCGGGGAGCATGCCGGGCGATGGGCGCGCCATCACGATGGTGGCGGGCCCGCACGCCGGGAGCGCGTACGTGCGCTTCACCCACAACACGTTCGTCGCCCAGGGCGCGCTGCTCGCCAATGCCACCGTCGGCGTCGGGGTGAACGAGGGCTTCGTGTTCCGCGACAACCTCGCCGATTGCGCCGGCGGCGGCGTGCTCGGCGACAGCGGCGCGGGTGCGGCGGCCTTCGCCACCTACGATCCCGGGATCGAATTCCGACGCAACGACCTCGTCGGCGCGCGCGCCGCGGCCTACCAGAGCTGCACGGACGCCAACGACCCGGCGTGCGGCTTCTTCTCCCCCGACACCGGCGCCGTCGGATTCGTCGACTTCGCCAATGGCGACTACCGGCTCGCCCCCGACAGCCCGGACCAGGGGCAGTGCTCGCACCGATTCAGCGGTACGCCGCACGCCATCGGCGTCCACGATTGGAGCGCGACCGGTCTCGGCATGGCGGAGTCGGCCCGCGATCCCGGAGACGCGGACCCGTAATCCGCCAATCGGACATCCGCACGCCGTGGCCGCGACGGCGCCGGCGATGCAAGTTCAACCAGAATGTGTGCCAAAGCCTCCCCCGAGGCCGTCGCGGGCGCCGGCTCGGCGACCCTGTTCCTTTGCGGCGACGTGATGGCCGGCCGGGGCGTCGATCAGGTGATGGGCCACCCGAGCGACCCGCTCCTCCACGAATCCTGGGTCGAGGACGCGCGGGACTACGTGGCGCTCGCCGAAGCGGCCTATGGCCCCATTCCGCGCCAGGTCGGCCCGTCCTATCCCTGGGGCGACGCGCTCGCGGAGCTCTTGCGAATGGCTCCCGTCGCGCGCGTGATCAACCTGGAGACGAGCGTCACCCGCAGCGACGACTACTGGAGAGGCAAGGGCATCAACTACCGCATGCACCCGGAGAACGTCGGGTGTCTGGCCGCCGCCCGAATCGACGTCTGCACGCTCGCCAACAACCACGTGCTCGATTACGGCTATCCCGGGCTCGAGGAGACGGTGGAGACCCTGCGGGCGGCCGGCTTCGCGACCGCCGGCGCGGGACGGAATGCCGCCGCGGCGCGCGAGCCCGCGGTGCTCGCGCTCCCGGGGAAGGGCCGGCTGATCGTCTTCGCATTCGGCTCGCCGTCGAGCGGCATTCCCCCCGAGTGGGCGGCGACCGAGGACCGTCCCGGCGTCGATTTCCTGGACGACCTCTCGGGCCCGGCGGCGCGCGAGGCCGAAGAGAGGATTCGACGGGCGCGGCGCCCCGGCGACGTCGTGATCGCGGCGATCCATTGGGGCACGAATTGGGGATACGAGGTGCCCGCCGCGCAGGTGCGGTTCGCGCACCGGCTCGTCGACGCCGGCGCGGACATCGTGTGCGGCCACTCCTCGCACCACCCTCGCCCCGTCGAGGTGTTTCGCGGGCGGCTCGTCCTCTACGGCTGCGGCGACCTGCTCAATGACTACGAGGGAATCAAAGGCTACGAAGAATACCGGGGCGACCTCGTGTCGATGTTCTTTCCGACAATCGATCGGGAGAGCGGCGCCTTGTGCGGACTGACGATGACGCCGATGCAGGTGCGCCGGTTTCAGCTCCGCCGGGCTGCGCCCGCCGACGCGAAATGGCTGGAGGACACCCTGAATCGAACCTCCCGCCCATTCGGCGCCCGGGTGTTTCTCGACGACGAGGGGAGGCTCGAACTCCCTTGTCCGGAGGTGTGATCTCGGCGCCGCTCAGGGCCGCAGCGCCGCCAGAATGAGGCGCTGTTCGGCCTCGGCGATGTGCCGCCGGGCGGCGTCCACCGAATCGGGATTTACGGAGATCGAGTCGATTCCCCAGCGCACGAGCCGCTCCGCGAAGTCGGGGTGCACCGACGGGGCCTGGCCGCAGATCGAGCAGGTGACTCCGGCGGCGTGGCTGGCGCGGACGACCGCCTCGATGGCCGCGAGCACCGCCGGGTCGCGCTCGTCGAACAGCGGCGCCAGCACCTCGCTGTCGCGATCCACGCCGAGGACGAGCTGGGTGAGGTCGTTCGAGCCGATGGAGACGCCGCGCACGCCGGCGGCCGCATAGGCTGGAATGTAGTGCACGACCGACGGGACCTCCGCCATCACCCACAATTGGAATTCGCGCTGCTCGGGAAGGCCGCTCGCGGCGACGTGGCGGCGGCACTGCTCGAACTCCCACGCAGTGCGGACGAAGGGAATCATCAATTGGAGGTTCGGGCACTCCGCGCGCGCCTTGCCGAGCGCGTCCAGCTCGAGGCGGAACAGATCGGGTTCGCGGGTGTACCGGTAGCAGCCGCGGTAGCCGATCATCGGGTTCTGCTCGGCGGGCTCGAATCGCTCGCCGCCCTCGAGGCCCCGGAACTCGTTGGTGCGGAAATCCATGCTGCGGTAGATCACCGTGCCGCCGCGGAATGCGCGGCCGATGGTGCGCATCCCGTCGACGAGCCGGTCGACGAAGGCGCCGCCCTCGCCGCGCTCGAGGAGGAGGCGCGGGTGTGCGCCGGAGAGCGCCTCGAGGATCATGAACTCGGCGCGCAGGAGCCCGACGCCGTCGACGGGGAGCGCGGCGACGGCGGCGGCGCGGGCCGGCTCACCGAGGTTGACGTAGAGCCGCGTGGCGGTGATCGGCGCGGCGTGGAGGGCCAGGCCCGCGAGCGCGGGCTGCTCCAAGGCCCGACCGGGGGAGGCCGCGGGCGCCTTCTCCGGCACGGCGAGGCGGCCCTCGTAGACCGCGCCCTCGCCGCCCTCGACGGTGACCTCGCCGCCGTCGCGCAGGACGGCGGTGGCGTTTCGGGTGCCGACGATGCACGGGATGCCCAGCTCGCGCGACACGATCGCGGCGTGGCTGGTCATGCCGCCGCCGTCGGT
>JAJXSP010000253.1 GCA_021784515.1 Myxococcales bacterium
TGCCCTCGGGGCCGAAGTCGTATCCGGTGAGCAGCGTGACCTTCATCCCGGGCGTGCGGTGCTGCCCGATCACCGTGAAGAGGGTGTTCTCCTGCGCGCCCCCGACGATGAGGCGGGTGATGATGTGGAGGACGCGCAGATCGCGGCGCTCGCGGGGCGCGGTCATGGGGTCCCTCCGGCGGCCGCCTCGACGGCGCGAGGCGCGCTCGCCCGCGCGAGCTGGCGCAGCCACACCTCGAGGGTGAGCAGGGTGAACAGCGGGTCGGCGCGGTCGGCGCGCCCGGTGAGGTGGTCGTCGATCAGCGCGTCGATCGTGCTGCGTTGCAGCAAACCATGGAGGCGTGCCCCCGAGCCGAGGGTGTCCTGGAGCAGCGGCCGCAGCGGGCCGCGGAACCACGCGGCCAGCGGCACGCCGAATCCGCGCTTGCCCCGGCGCTGGATCTCCGTCGGGAGCAGGTCGGCGAAGGCCTCGCGCAGCACCACCTTGGTGCGCAGCCCGCGGCGCTTGATCCCGTCGGGCAGGCGGCCCGCGTACTCGACGAGCGCGGTGTCGAGCAGCGGCGCGCGCACCTCGAGCGCCTGGCCGGCCGAGCAGCGGTCCACCTTCGGGTGGAGGTCCCAGGCGAGGTAGGTGCGGAAGTTGTGATCGAGGACGCGGGCGAGCGTCGTGCCGTCGCCGGCGAAGAAGCCGCGCTGCCAGGCGAGCGGACCGTCGAGATCGAGCGACGCGCAAAGCTCGGGGCGCAGCAGCGACGGGAGCGAAAAGGCGAAGCTCGAGTTCCAGTGGCCCATGCGCTCGCCGAGCGGCAGCCCGGCCGCGACGAGGAAGCGTCGCGCGCGTGCGCCGAGCGAGTGCGGCGGTAGCGCGCCCGGGATGAGGCCGCCCGCCGTGCCGAGCGCCGCGCGCAAGGGCGCCGGGACCTTCTCGGAGGCCTCGGCCGCGAGGAAGCGGAGGTAGCCCGCGAACAGCTCGTCGCCGCCGTCGCCGGAGAGGGCGACGGTGACGTGCTCGCGCGTCATCCGCGCCACCTGCGCCGTCGGGATCGCCGAGGAGTCCGAGAACGGCCCGTCGTGGAGCCACACGAGGTGCTCGATCGCCTCGACGGAGCCGGGGCCGAGCTGGAACTCGGTGTGCTCGGTGGAAAAGGCGCGGGAGGCAACGCGCGCGTAGCTCGTCTCGTCGAAGGCGGGGTCGGAGGCGAAGCCGATCGAGAAGGTCTTCACGCGCCGTCCGAGCAGCTTCGCCATCACCCCGACGACGATCGTCGAGTCGATCCCGCCCGAGAGGAACGCGCCGAGCGGCACGTCCGACTCCAGCCTTCGCTGCACTGCAGCAACCACCAGCTCGCGGACCCGCGCGCGCGCCTCCGCCGGGCGCACCGCGAGCGGCGGCGCGCGGAAGGTGGGCTCCCAGTACGTCTCGACGCGTGGGGCGCCGCGGCCCGGCTCGAACAGCAGCCGCGAGGCGGTCGGGAGCTGCCGCACTCCGGCGTGGAGCGTCGCCGGCGCGGGCACCCAGCCCCACGAAAGGAACATCGGCAGCGCCGACGGATCGAGCGCGTCCGGGTGGCCCGCGGCGACGAGCGCCTTCACCTCGGAGGCGAAGCGCAGCGCCGCGCCGTCGGGCGACAGCGCAAAGAACAGCGGCTTCTTCCCGGTGCGGTCGCGCGCGAGAAGGAGGCGGCGGCGCGCGCCGTCCCACAGGCCGAGGGCAAACATGCCGTCGAGGCGCTCGACCACCGCCGGGCCCCACTCCTCGTAGCCGTGGACGATCGCCTCGCTGTCGGAGCGCGAGCGGAAGCGGTGGCCCTTTCCCTCCAGCTCGGCGCGCAGCTCGCGGTGGTTGTAGATCTCGCCGTTGAAGGTGAGCCGCACCGACGGGTCGCAGCCGGACATCGGCTGCGCGGCGGCCTCCGAGAGGTCGATGATCCGGAGGCGCGTGTGCCCGAGGCCGACGGCGCCCTCGCGCCACTGCCCGCCCGAGTCGGGCCCGCGATGCTGCAGTGCAGCGCGGCCGGCCGCGAGCGCCTCATCGGTGGCGTCGCCGACGGCGCCGAAGATCCCGCACAAGCCTAGTGTCTCCTCACGCGGGCGCCTGTCACGACTGCGACGGCTCCTCCTGCTTCACGCCGGCGCCCGGCGTGGGCGGGTTCGGGCCCGAACCGTAGTTGGTCGGGTAGTAACCGTAACGGTAATAGTAGTAGTAGCGGCCGGCGCGGCTCCCGAGGTCGACGTCGTTGAGCACCGCGCCGTAGATGTGGGCCTTGACGTCCCACAGCGCGCGGCGGCCGCGGAAGGCGGCGCGCTTGGGCGTCGAGCCCGAGCGCAGCACCAGCATCACGCCGTCGGCGCGCGCGGTCATGATCAGCGCGTCGGTGACCACGCCCACCGGCGGCGAGTCGATGATCACGCGGTCGAACTGCTCCGAGAGCTGGTGGACCACCTCGGCGCAGCGCTCCGACTGGAGCAGCTCGGCGGGGTTCGGCGGCACCGGTCCGGCGGGCAGCAGGAACAGCCCGGGGACGCTCGTCTCCTTGACCGCCTCGGCGAGCGTCGCCTCGCCGAGGATCATCGTCGAGAGGCCCTGCGTCGACGAGGTCGCGAAGGTGCGGTGCAGGCGCGGACGGCGCAGATCGCCGTCGACCAGCAGCACGCGGTTGCCGCTCTGGGCCATCGTCACCGCGACGCAGCACGCGGCGGTGGTCTTGCCCTCGCGCGGTCCACAGGAGGCCACCAGCAGCACTTTGAACGGGCGGTCCGGCGACGAGAAGAGCAGGCTGGTGCGGATCGAGCGCGCGCACTCGGAGACCGACGAGTTCGGGCTCTGCGCGACGTAGAGGTCGCGCCGCACCATGCTCTCGCGCCCCATCGGCTCGCCCTCGGGCGAAGGGATCGACGGCAGGATCCCGAGCAGCGGCAGCCCGAGGCCGCGCTCCACGTCGTCCTGCGACTTCACCGTGCTGTCGGCCACCTCGAGGAGCATCACCAGGCCGATCCCGAGCAGCAGGCCGAGCGCCATCGCGAGCGCGACGTTGGCGGGGCGGTTCGGACGCACCGGCGAGGTCGGCACCAGCGCCGCGTCGAGGAGCCGGATGTTGTTCGTGCGCAGCAGGCCGACGACATCCACCTCCTTCTGCCGCTTCACCATCAGGTCGTAGACCTGCTTGTTCTCGTCGCGCTCGCGCCGGAGCTTGTCGTACTGCAGCTCGAGCTTGCTCACCCCGAGCGCGTCCCGCTTGGCGCCTTCGAGCATGGCGCGCAGGCGCTTCTCCTCGTCGGTGACCTGCTTGTACTCCGCCTCCGAAGAGTCGAGCACCACCTGGATCGCGTGCGCGATGGCGCCGCGCACCTTGGCGATGCGCTCGTCGAGGGCGATCCGCTTGGGGTGCCCCTCGAGGTACTTCTCCGCCATCTCGGCGCGCTCCGACTGGAGGCGGAAGTAGTCGCGCCGCAGCTCCTGGATCGTCGGGTTGTCGTTGACCGGCTTGAAGTTCTCCGCCTTGAATTCGCCGCCCGCCGCCTGCTGGGCGAGTGCCTCCTGGAGGATCGCGCGCCGCGCCTCGATCTCGATCCGCCGCAGCCCCGTCTTGGTGAGCGTGTCGCTGATCGCCACCAGCCGCCCGGAGGTGATGTTCTCCCGCGCCTCCATCGACGTCGAGAGCACGTCGTGGTCCTGCTTGAACTGGTAGAGCGCCCGCTCGGAGGCCTCGAGGTGCTTCTTCGCGTCGGTGAACTGCTCGGCGAGCCAGGCCGAGGCGCCGTGGGTGGTGGCGAGCCGGCGATCGACGTTCTGCTCGATGTACTCCTCGGCGACGGCGTTCGCGAGGTCGGCGGCGCGCTGCGGGTTGGTGTCCTCGATGCCGATGATCACGAGGCGCGACTCGCGCACCGGCGACACCTGCACCAGGTCGGCGACGAGCTTGACCGGGTCCGCCGCCTTGAGCGCCTGCGCCAGCGACGCCGCGTCGAGGTTCGGGTTGATGTGCAGGAAGTCGAGGTCGCGGTCGAGGCCGAGCCGCGCCACCACCTTCTCGGCGACCATCCGGCTCTTCAGCACCTTGTACTGCGTCTCGAAGTACTCGTGGTTGGACCAGAAGCTGCCCGGCCCGACGTCCACCACCTCGGGCACGTTCTTCAGCACGTGCGGCGCGGTGATATCGATCACCACGCTCGCCTCGGCGCGGTACACCGAGACGAGGCGGAAGGTCCAGAACGACACCCCGACGACGACGACGACGAACACCGCGGCGACGAGCCACAGGCGCTTGACCAGCGCGCCCCACAGCCGCAGCAAGTCGATCCCCTCGGGACCGTGGCTGGGGGGCGTGCCGTTCTCGACGGGAGGAGCTTCGGGGGTGTCAGCCATGGGCGGTCACCGGTCGTTGGTCAGCCCCGGGCGGTCGATCGTTCATCGGCGGGGCGCAGATCTACTTGCTTTCCGTCGCAGGCGCAAGGAGGCGGCCGCCGTGAACGCCGACGGCCGCGCGGCGCACCAACGGGCGCCGTCCGCGCCGTGTGATAATGGAGCCCCATGCTGGCCAACGCGCTCACCTTCGACGTCGAGGACTGGTACATGGGGATCGAGATCGGGATCGCGCGCTGGGGCGAGTTCGAGCGCCGCCTCGGCGTCGGCCTCGAGCGCGCGCGCCGCCTGCTCGACCGCGCGGGCGCGCGCGCGACCTTCTTCGTCCTCGGGCGGTGCGCCGAGCTGCACCCCGACCTGGTTCGCCGCATCGCCGAGGCGGGCCACGAGATCGGCACCCACGGCTTCGCGCACGACAAGGTGTACGACCTCACGCCCGAGGCGTTCGAGGAGGACCTCACGCGCTCGCTCGCCCTTTTGCGCGAGCTGACCGGGCAGCCGGTGCGCGGCTACCGCGCGCCCTACTTCTCGATCACGGCGCGCTCGACGTGGGCGCTGCCGATCCTGGCCCGCCACGGCATCGCCTACGACTCGAGCATCTACCCCGGCTGGAACTACCGCTACGGGATCGAGGGCTCGCCCGAGCGGCCCTACCTCGTCGGAGAGTCGCGCATGCCCGAGTTCCCGGTCTCGCTCGGCAAGCTCGGCGGGCGGCTGAAGTTCGGGCTCGGCGGGGCCTACTTCCGGATCCTCCCGTATGAGGTGACGCGGCACTTCATCCGCCGCCTCAACGATGCCGGACAGCCGGCGATGTTCTACTCGCACCCCTGGGAGCTCGACCCGGACCAGCCGCGCGTGGCCTTCCCCCGACGGCGCGCGGCGCTGACGCACTACTTCCGGCTGCACACCACCGAGCCGCGCTTCTCGCGCCTGCTGTCGGACTTCCGCTTCACCACGGCCGCCGAGGTGCTCGAGGGGCTCGGGCTCCTTCGCGCCGGCGTCGATCAGCCGGCGTCGTAGGCGCCGACGGAGATCGACCAGCGCGGAAAGTCGGGCGGCACCGGGTGGCCGCCGAGCGGCTTGTAGCAGGCCCAGGCCGCGTGGGGGAGCGTGCGCTCGGGCACCGGCACGAAGCCGACCAGGGCGAGCGCCGCCTCGGCCGGGTGGCCGGGGTTCACCAGCGTCATCATCTGGGCGGTGTCCTCCTCGGCCGCGCGCGCGCAGGCGCGGCTCAGGGCGGCGCGGAGCGCGAGCAGGCGGTGGTGGGCCGGGCGGTCCCAGCGCGCGCCGAAGTCGAGCAGCAGCGTGGTCCGCATTCCCCACAGCGTGTCGTGGCGGCAGATCACCGCCGCGTCGCCGTCGGGCGAGCAGGCGGCCTCGTAGCGCCACGACGGGCAGCTCCCGAAGCGCCAGCGGAGGTAGCCCGCCGGATAGTCGAGCTGGAGCGGCGCGCCGGGTCGCTGCGCGCGCAGCAGCTCGTCGAGGCCGCCGTCGACGGGAGCGGCCGCGCCCGCGTGGGCGCCGAGCCGGAACAGCGCCGTCGAGACACCGTCGGCGAGCCGCTCGGCCGTGCTCCCGGCAGCGGCGGCGGCGGCGTTGCGCTGCCAGGTCGCACGCTGGCGCAACGCGGCCCCCACCAGCGTCCCCACCTTGCGCGGCCGCACCCACACCCGCATGCGCCCGACGAGGCTCCAGCCGAGCCGCCTGGTCAGGCCGTGGAGGCTGTTCTGGTTGGGAAAGCCGATCACGCCGACGGCGCCGCGTCGGGCCGCCTCCTCGTAGGCGCGCTCCGCGAGGCGGACGAAGATCCCCTGCCCCTGGTAGCCCGGGTGGGTGGCGGTGTTGAGCGAGAGCATCCCCGGCTGCGGGCGCCCCGCGACGGCGAAGCGCAGCGGCGTCAGCGTGTAGACGCCGACGATCTCGTCCTGCGGCGTGACCGCGAGGGTGCCCACCACCGGGCCGAGCGGGTTCTCGAGGTACTGCCAGCGCAGGACCGCCTCGCTCGCGGTGCGATGGTTCGCCCCGTACACCTCGCCGAGGAAGCGCGCGACCGCCGGCAGGTCGCCCTCGCGCATCGGTCGATCGGTCCACTCGGGGCGGGTCGTGCTGGTCGGCTGGTCCATGAGGGCGTGGACGCTAGCGCCCGCCCGCGACCCGTGCAAGCCGCACCGCCCCGACGGGCGGCGGGCGCGGATCAGGCCAGGACGCGGCGGTAGAAGCGGTCGTAGTCGTCGAGCACGCGGCGCAGCGAGTAGCGCTCGCGGGCGCGCGCGGAGCCGGCCGCGCCGAGGCGGGCGGCGAGCGCGGGGTCGTCGAGCAGGCGCAGGATCGCCGCGCCGAGCGCCTCCGGATCGGCCACCGGAACGCGCAGCCCGCTCACCTCGTGCTCGACGGTGAGGCGCATCCCGCCCACGTCGGACACCACCACCGGGCGCCGCGACGACATCGCCTCCACCACCGCCAGGCCGAAGCCCTCCTCGAGCGAAGGCTGGGCGTAGACAGCGAAGCCCGGCATCAGGTCGGAGGCGTCCCCGCGGTGGCCGAGGAAGTGGACCTGCGCGGCGAGCCCGAGGCCGGCCACCTGCTCGCGCACCGCCTGCTCCTCGCGGCCGCCGACGATGTTCGAGCCGAGGAGCACGAGGCGCGCCGCGGGGCAACGCGCGTGCACGCGGGCGAACGCCGCGACGAGGTGCCGGTGCCCCTTGACCGGGTGGAACGACGCCGCGCACCCGACCAGCGGCCCGTCGCCGACGCCGAGCTCTCGCAGGTGTTCCCGCGCACCCGCCGGATCGATCGCCGAGAGGCGATCCCAGTCGGCGCCGTTGTCGATCACCTCCACGCGCTCGCGCGGCACGCCCTCGACCTCGACCAGGTGGCGCGCGCCCGCCTCGCTCACCGCCGCGATGCCGCGGCAGCGGCGCGCCGCCCAGCGGTCGAGGGCCAGCCGTCCGCCGCTGTGGTTCCGGGAGACCTGGTCGGTGTAGTGGCGCGTCTGGACCAGCGGCGTGCCGGTCGCCCGCGCCGCGAACGCGCCGATCGCCGCCGAAGCTGAGAGGTGCGTGTGGATCACGTCGGGCGCGAGCGCCTGCACCAGGCCGACGAGGCGGAGCGCGCCGGCCGGCACCTGCGACCAGTGCTCGACGCCGAGGGCGAAGGTGGGCCAGCCGGTGGCCTCGAGCGCGCGCGTGAGCGGCCCCGGCGCGCGCACCGTGCCGAGGGTGAGCGACCAGCGCGAGCGATCGGCGCGCTCGGCCAGCCCGAGCAAGACGCGCTCGGCGCCCGAGATGCCCGCCGAGTCGGTGATGAGGTGGAGGACCTTGAGAGGCTGCATGGCGCCGTCGCCGAGGCGGTTACCCCGCGCCCCCGGGCTTGTCAAGGATTGGTGGCCGGCCGGCGGCGGGCCCGGGGTTCACGTGCGCCGCTTGTCCGGGTGGCGGTGCGGCGCTATCGTCGCGCCGCGATGGCTTCGGCGACCGCGTGGAAGCAGCGCCTCAAGGCGGGGCTGTACCTCGGAATGGGCGCCTCGGCGCACCTCACCGGGGCGGGCGCGGCGTGGCGCGCGCTGGCCGAGCGCGAGCCCGTGCTGCGCGTCCTCATGTACCACAAGGTCAACCCGCAGCCGGACAACCCGCCCAACGTGCCGCCGTCGCTGTTCGCGGCGCAGATGGAGCACCTCGCGGCGCGCTTCCGGCCGATCTCCGTCGACGACTACCTCGCCGCGCGGCGGGGCGAGCGCGCGCTGCCGCGGCGGGCCGTGCTGGTCACCTTCGACGACGGCTACCGCGACAACCTCGAGCACGCCGCGCCGGTGTTGGCGCGCCTTGGCATCCCGGCGGTGATCTTCCTGCCCACCGGCTTCCTCTCCTCGACGCGCCCGCTCCCGCACGACGAGCGGCGCGCCGCCGCCGGCGTCGCCAACCCGACGCTCACCTGGGACGAGGCGCGAAGGCTCCAGGACTTCGGCTTCGAGATCGGCTCGCACGGCGAGAGCCACCGCATCTTCTCGTCGCTGCCGCCCGACGAGGCGCGCGCCGAGATAGTCCGCTCGAAGGCGGCGCTCGAGGAGCGGCTCGGCCGTCCGGTGCGCTGCTTCGCCTACGTCAAGGGCCGGCCCGACACCTACTCGCCCTCGGTGATCGACGCCGTCCGCGACGCCGGCTACGCGCTCGCCTTCGCCACGCACTCGGGCCCGGTGCGACCGGGCGACCCGCCCTACACCCTGCGCCGCTACAACGTCGAGCCGTTCTCGATCTACACCTTCGGCCGCTTCCTCGAGGGCGACTGCGATCTCGTCGCGCTCAAGGACTCGCCGCTCGGCCTGGCGGGCAAGCGGGCGCTCAACCGGGCGCTGCGGATCCCCGAGCGCTAGAACACCGAATGGTTTGGACCCCGTGGCGAGACGGGGAGTTGCGGAGCAGATCGTCGCGCACCCCCGGAGCAGCGACCGAGGCGTACTGTCCGTACGGTGAGGGAAGCGGCGAGGAGGTACGCGGCGAGATGCCCGCGAGGCCGCGTCGCAGCAGGGCGTTTAGATCG
>JAJXSP010000254.1 GCA_021784515.1 Myxococcales bacterium
ACTTGCCGTGCGGGATGGCGACCCCGTCGCCGATGGCGGTGGAGGCGAGGCGCTCGCGCTCGACGAGCACCTTCACCAGCGCGTCGCGATCGATCCCCGGGACACGCTCGGACACCAGGTTCGCCAGCTCGCGCAGCACGGCCGGCTTCTGGCGCGCCCGGATGTCGGGGAGGATCAGATCCTCGCGCACGAAGTCCATGATCTTCATGAGTCGCGCGGAGCCTACTACGTTCGGGACCCGGCAGCCAGCGGCCGACAGCCGCCGGTGCGCCCGACGGCGCACCGGCGGTTCTCTCGGTGGGCTTCCTTACGGGGAGATGGCGGCGGCGCCCGGCTCGATCAGGCCGTAGGTGCCGTCCTTGCGGCGGTAGACGACGTTCACCTCGCGCGACCCGGCGTTCGAGAAGACGAGGAAGTCGTTGCCGAGGAGGTTCATCTGCATCACCGCCTCCTCGACGGACAGCGGGCGCGCGAAGAACTTCGACGTGCGGATGATCTTCGGAGCGTCGCCGCTGCCGGAGACCGCGGCCGAGTCGACCGAGCCGTCGCCGTCGGAGACCTCGACCACGCTGTGCTGCACCTCGATCTCGAGCGCCTCGGGAAGCGTCGGGCGGTGGTTGCGGATCTTCTCCTTGTAGCGCCTCACCTGCCGCTCGATCTTCGCCATCACGAGGTCGATCGAGGAGTACATGTCCTCGGTCACCTCCTCGCCCTTGATGAGGATCCCGTTGTGGAGCGTGATCACCACGTCGGCCTCGTGGTTGTAGCCACGGTCGCAGGCGAGCACGACGTGGGCCTTGATGGGATCGGGGAAGTACTTCGTGATCCGCTCGACCTTTTCCTTCGCGTACTCCTTGAGCGCTTCGCTCGTATCCATGTGACGGAAGGTGACGGACAGCTGCATGGGCGCGACCTCCTCGAATCGAACGGGATCAGAATAGCTGCTTACGCTTCGACGAGGAAAGAATCCCGAGCTGCTCGCGGTACTTCGCGACGGTGCGGCGCGCGATGTCGATGGTCTGGTCGCGCAGGAGCTCGACGATCTTCTGGTCGGAGTGCGGGCGCCGGGGATCCTCGGCGGCGATGATCTGCCTGATCTTCGTCTTGACCGCCTGGGAGGCCACCTCGTCGCCGTCGGTGCGCGAGATCCCCGAGTTGAAGAAGAACTTCAGCTCGAAGATCCCCTGCGGCGTGTGCACGTACTTGTTCGTCGTGACGCGCGAGATCGTCGACTCGTGCATGCTGATGTCCTCGGCGACGTCGCGGAGGATGAGCGGCTTGAGGTGGGCGATCCCCTTGTCGAAGAAGTCGCGCTGGAACTTGATGATCGACTCGGTGACCTTGACGATGGTGCGCTGCCGCTGCTGGATCGAACGGATGAGCCACTGCGCCGAGCGCAGCTTGTCCTGGATGTACTCCTTCGCCTTGGGCGAGCCCGACATCGCGCTGCGGTAGAAGCCGGAGATCTTCAGCTTCGGCAGGCCATCGTCGTTCGGCACGACGAAGTACTTGTCGCCGACCTTGTGGATGTAGACGTCGGGCGTGATGTAGTGCGGGTCCTCGGTGGTGTACTCGCGCCCCGGCCGCGGATCGAAGGTCATGATCACCTTCGCCGCCTCGTAGATCTCCTCGACCGGCTCCTTCAGATCGCGGGCGATCGCCTGGTAGTTCTTCTTCTCGAGGTTCGAGATGTGGTCGGTGAGGACGCGGACGAGGATGTCGTCGTCGGCGCCGACGTGGCGCGCCTGGATGAGCAGGCACTCCTTGAGCGAGCGCGCCGCCACGCCCACCGGATCGAACTGCTGGATCCGCGCGATCACCGCCTCGGCGACCTCCAGCGGCACCTCCGCCTCCTCGGCGAGCTCCGACAGCGGCGGCTCCTTCAGGTAGCCGTCCACGTCGAGGTTGCCGATGATCAGCATCCCGACGTTCTCCTCCTCGGCCGGGAAGTTCGACAGCTTGAGCTGCCACACGAGGTGATCGAACAGCGAGGTCTTCTTCGTCAGCGTCGACTCGAGCGACGGGAGCTCCTCGTTGCTCGACTTGAACGCCGGCCCGGGGGCCGAGTTGGAGTAGCTGTCGAGGTAGTTCTCCCAGTCGATCTCGTTCGTGGCCTGCGAGTCGGCGGTGACCTCCTTCTCGTGGTCGCGCGGCTCCGAGGGCGGCGCCGGCGTCTCCGTCTCGCCCTGCATCTCGCTCTCGGCCTTGGTCTCCGCATCCGGCTCGCGTCCCTGCTCCTGCGCCGCCTCCACCCCGTCCTCGAGGATCGGGTTCTCCATCATCTCCTCGCGGACGAGATCGACCAACTCCATCCGCGACAGCTGGAGCAGCTTGATCGCCTGTTGCAGCTGGGGCGTCATCACCAGCTGCTGGCTCAGCTTGAGGTGTTGCTTGATCTCCATGGACATCGGCGCGGTTTCCTCTCGTCACTCGTGGGCCCGCGGCGAGCAGCCGGAGCCGGATCGCGCGGGGAAGTCGGCATCAACATACCATCCGCGTTGCGCGCTGTAAAGGGCGAACGCCGATCACGGCATATCTATTGCATAGTTACGAAGAGAGTAGAGCCTGCGCCGCCTTGGCGGCGAGGCGATGGCGGGGGAAGCCGGAAGGGCTACTGCGCTTGCGTCTGCGTGGGGCGGGGCGTGGCGGCGGCGGCGGCGGCACGGTCGCGGCGGGCCGCCTGCTGGTACTCGAGCGCGGCGGCGACGAACCGCTTGAACAGCGGGTGCGGCGCCATCGGCCGCGACTTGAACTCGGGGTGGAACTGGCACCCGACGAACCAGGGGTGGTCGCGCAGCTCGATCATCTCGACGAGCCGGTGGTCCGGCGAGAGCCCCGAGAGCACCAGGCCCGCGTTCTGGAGCGTGTCGCGGTACTGGTTGTTGACCTCCCAGCGGTGGCGGTGCCGCTCGGTGATCTCCGACAGGCCGTAGGCCTCGCGCGCGCGCGTGCCCTCGACGAGCGAGCACGGGAACGAGCCGAGGCGCATCGTGCCGCCGCGGTCGGTGATCTCTCGCTGGTCGTGCATGAGGTCGATCACCGGGTTGGGCGTGTGCTGGTCGATCTCCGTCGAGTTGGCGAGCTCGAGGTGGCAGATGTGGCGCGCGAACTCCACCACGGCGAGCTGCATGCCGAAACAGATCCCGAGGAACGGGATCCGCCGCTCGCGCGCGAACCGGATCGCGGCGATCTTGCCCTCGGTGCCGCGGGCGCCGAAGCCGGGGGCGCACAGGATGCCGTCGAGGTCCGCGAGCACTTGGGTTTGGGGCTCGGCGCCGCGCCGCTCGATCTCCTCGGAGTCCACGTGGCGCAGCCGCACGCGGCACTGGTTGGCGATGCCGCCGTGGACGAGCGCCTCGTTGAGGCTCTTGTACGACTCGACCAGGTCGACGTACTTGCCGATGATGCCGATCGTCACCTGCTTCTCGGGCTTGGTCAGCGCGTCGACGATCCGCTCCCACTCGCCGAGCCCCGGGCCGCGCGACCAGATGTTCAGCAGCTCGCAGATCTTGTCGTCGAGCCCCTCGCGGTGCAGCAGGATCGGCACCTCGTAGATCGACTTCGCGTCCTGCGAGGTGAAGACCGCGTCGGCGGGGACGTTGGAGAACAGCGCGATCTTCTTCTTCAGGCCGCCATCGATCGGGCGGTCGCAGCGGCAGATCAGGATGTCGGGCTGGATGCCGATCTCCCGCAGCTTCTGCACCGAGTGCTGCGTCGGCTTGGTCTTCAGCTCCCCCGCGGCGGCGATGAAGGGCACCAGCGTCAGGTGCACCGAGACGGCGTTCTGCGCGCCGACCTCGATCCGCAGCTGCCGGAGCGCCTCGAGGAACGGCAGAGACTCGATGTCTCCCACGGTGCCGCCCACCTCGACGATCAGCACGTCGAGCCCCTCGGCGCACTTCAGGATGTTCGCCTTGATCTCGTCGGTGACGTGCGGGATCACCTGCACCGTGCCGCCGAGATAGTCGCCGCGCCGCTCCTTCTGGATGACCGCGTTGTAGATCTGGCCGGTGGTGAAGTTGTTCAGGCGCGACATCCGCGACGAGATGAAGCGCTCGTAGTGGCCGAGGTCGAGGTCGGTCTCGGCGCCGTCGTCGGTGACGAAGACCTCGCCGTGCTGCAGCGGGTTCATCGTCCCGGGGTCGACGTTGATGTAGGGATCGAGCTTCTGGATCGAGATCTTCAGGCCGCGGTTCTCGAGCAGCGCGCCGGTGGAGGCCGAGGCAAGCCCCTTGCCCAGCGACGAGACGACGCCGCCGGTGACGAAGATGAACTTGGTTGGTTTTCCCGTCGGGCGCGCCATCTAGATCACCGCCTGGGGCGCGAGGCGGCCCCGGAAGACTGCGTACATCGATTGTTTGGGGGACACCGCCAACAGTAGCGGCGCCGCGCCGAAGTGTCAACGAAGCGCGGGGTGCGAAATCAGGGGGTCGGCGCGCCCGCGCGGTGATAGCCGCGCAGCACCCCGCGCGAGAGCAGCTGCTCGCCGGCCGGCCCGCGCGCCCAGACCTCCACCGCGACGGGGCCCACGTCGCGCGCGTAGCTGGTCAACACGCGCGTCTCGGCGGTCGTCTCCTCGACGACGACGCACGGCGTGAAGCTCTGGTGGACCGCCTGCACCGTCGCGTCGACGGAGGTGATGCGCGCCGCGCCGCCCGGGACATCCCAGGTGGCGCCCGCGCGCAGCGGCGCCTGGAGCACGGTGGCGCCCGACGGCAGGCGCACGATCCGATCGCCGCGATCCTCGTAGGCGAGCGGGTCGTCGCCGTCGAAGAGCACCGCGCGCGGCCCCTCGCGGCGGAGCACGCGGTTGACGAGCAGCGAGCGCGCCCCGGTCTGCTGGTCGAGCACGTCGTAGCTCCACGAGGTCTCGGCGGCGAGCGGGAACAGCTCGCTCGGCGGCGCGTCCGGGCGGATCGGCGCGCTCTTTCCGAGCGGCCCACCAGGCGACGGGCAGCCGGCGAGCGAGACGGTCGCGAGCAGGGCGAGGGGTGCGATGCGGCGACCTCGCCTCGGCACGGCACTTCCTCCGCCTTCGTTCGCTCCGCTCACCGCGTTCGCCGGCTCCGGTCGCATGGCCCCTCAGGATAGCAGGATCAGTGGCCGAGGGTGCGGGCGACGACCGCCGCGAGCACCGCCAGCGCCGCCGCCATCAGCGCGATCACCATCGGGTCGTTGCGGAAGCGGCCGAGCATCTCGCGCGCGCCCGAGCGGGTCGGCTCATCGGAGGCGTCGAGCAGCCCGCGCGCGCGGCGCGCGGCGTCGGCGAAGTCGCCGCGCTCGAAGGCGCGCTCCGCGGCGCGGAGGGCGGGATCGGCCGGCTCGACGGGAGGCCCCTGCACGCTCATGCCGCCTCGCCGCGCGCGGCGCGCAGCTCCTTGTCGTGCGCCTTCAGCGAGGCCGCGCGCTGGTCGTCCTGGCGCCAGACGTGGATCGCGTCGTAGGGGCAGTCCAGCTCGCAGACGGTGCAGCCCGTGCACTTCTTCTGGTCGACGGTGGCGATGGTCAGGGAGATGCCGCCCGCGCCCTTCAGCACCGCCGGCGCCGGCTCCATTGCGATGCAATCGAACGGGCAGGAGTTCACGCAGTAGACGCAACCGGTGCACTTCTCGAGCTGCACGAACGCCTTCGGGCGCGACGCGGCCTTCACCTGCTGGCAGAGCACGCCGCCGCCGTCGAGGATCGCCTCATCGGGGCACACCACTCCGCAGGCGCCGCAGTCGATGCACAGGCTGGGATCGATGTAGAAGATCTCCTTCTTGATCCCGTGGATCGCGGCGGTCGGGCAGCGCCGCTCGCACGCGGTGCAGCCGGTGCAGCTGTCGATGATGGTGAACGCCATGGCGGATCCTGTACGAAAGCCCCCCCGACGCGTCAAGGAGTGCCCCCCGGGTGGACGGCGCCTCACCGACGGGACTACAGTCCGCGCCTGCCCATGAGTCCACCACCCACCGCCATCTTTGGCCTCGTCCTCGGGCCGCTGGTCGAAGCCACGCTGGCCAACGAGGCGGGCCGCGGCGAGCTGCACCGCGCGCTGCTCGCCGAGCCGCTGTGCGTCGCGGAGATCGGCCCCAACGCGCCCGCCGGCCCGACGGTGAAGCTGGGCCAGGCGCCGTCGTCCCCCGAGAAGTCGCTGGTCCGCGTGGCGAAGCCGGAGCTGGCGCAGATCCAGGTGCGACTCGCCGAGGCGCCGGCGCTCGGAGCCCCGGTGGTGGCGCTGTTCACCTCGGGCGCGGCGATGAGCGAGTTCGGACGCGAGCGAGGCCTGTGGCCCGACGAGCGCGAGCGCGGCGTGGCCTACCCGCCGGGCGCGGTGTTCCGCCTCCTGCGCGGGCACCCGGGCGCGCTGCTGTCGTCGGGGAGCGGGCGCACGGTGGCGCTCGACGCCGGCGACGTGGCGGCGCTCGCCGATGGGGAAACACCAACGGCGTACGACGAGGCGCTCCGCAAGCTCGCCACCTCGGGCCGCCCGCGCGAGGCCGCGCGACGCCTCGCGGGGCGCCCCCTCTACACGCTCGGCCACCCGCACGGCGGCATGCTGATGTTCGGGCGCGAGCTGCCGGCGTTCCTTCACCTTCCCTCGGCCGAGCGCTTCGCCGACCGTCTCGCGCAGCAGCTCGGCAACCGCGCGCAGCAAGGTCTCGTCGCGGCCGCCGAGCTGTTCAAGAACGCGACCCGCGGCAAGCTCGCCGTGCTCGTCGAGCCCGGTCCGCGCGCGTTCCGGCTTCGGCCGGAAGACCTCCGCTAGCGGCGCCAGCCGAGGCCCTGCCTCCACGGCGAGACCGCGCCCCCCTCGGGGCTGGTCGCCGGCACCGGCGTGTCGGCGATCACGTGGATCGCCGCCGCGGCGATCGCGTCGTCGAGCAGCGCCGCCGTCTCCTCCTCCGTCGGGGGCGCGCACAGCTCCGCCTTGTTGCGCTCGATGAAGCCGGTGTCGTAGTCGCCCGCCTGGAACTCGCGGTTCTTCATCACCCGGCGGTGGAACGCGAGGTTGGTCTTGATGCCGCCGATGCGGTACTCGTCGAGCGCGCGGCTCATGCGCTGGATCGCCTGCACGCGCGTGTCGCCCCAGACGATCAGCTTCGAGATCATCGGGTCGTAGTAGACGGAGATCTCCGAGCCCTCGGTGACGCCGGAGTCGTCGCGCACGTTCGGCCCCGACGGCGTGCGCAGGGAGACGATCCGCCCCGGCGAGGGCAGGAAGCGGATCGGGTCCTCGGCGTAGATGCGGCACTCGATCGCGGCGCCGCGCGGCGCGAGGTCGGCCTGCGAAAAAGGCAGCGGCCGGCCCTCGGCGGCGGCGATCTGGAGGCGCACCAGGTCCACGCCGGTGATCATCTCGGTCACCGGGTGCTCGACCTGGAGGCGCGTGTTCATCTCGAGGAAGTAGAAGTCGCGGTCGGGCGAGACGAGGAACTCGCAGGTGCCGGCGCCGACGTACCCGACGGCGGCGGCGGCGCGGCAGGCCACCTCGCCCATCTTCGCGCGCAGCTCCGGCGTCACGATCGGCGAGGGCGCCTCCTCGATCACCTTCTGGTGGCGGCGCTGCACCGAGCAGTCGCGCTCGAAGAGGTGCACGACGTGGCCGTGCATGTCGGCGAACACCTGCACCTCGACGTGGCGCGGGCGCACGACGGCCTTCTCGAGGTAGACCGTGTCGTCGCCGAACGCGCTTGCCGCCTCGCGCTGCGCCCCCTGGAAGGCCGCCTCGAACTTCTTCTCGTCGGTGACGAGGCGCATGCCCTTGCCGCCGCCGCCCGCCGCCGCCTTCAGCATCACCGGGAAGCCGATCGCGAGCGCCGCCTCGAGCGCCGCCTGCGCCGACGGGAACCCGCGCCCTCCCTCGCCGTTGTTGCCCGGGACGACGGGCACGCCGGCGCGGACCATGTTCTCGCGGGCGCGCGTCTTGTTGCCCATCGCCTCCATCGCGGCGGCCGGCGGGCCGATGAAGATCAGCCCCGCGTCGACGACCGCCTGGGCGAACTCGGCGCGCTCGGAGAGGAAGCCGTAGCCCGGGTGGATCGCGTCGGCCCCGGACTGCTTCGCCGCGGCGATCACCTTCGCGCCGTCGAGGTAGCTCTCGCGCGCGGGCGGCGGGCCGAGGAGGATCGCGGCGTCGGCGCTGCGCACGTGCAGCGCGCCGCGGTCGGCCTCGGAGTAGACGGCGACGGTGGCGATGCCGAGCTCGCGGCAGGCGCGGATCACGCGCACGGCGATCTCGCCGCGGTTGGCGATCAGGATCTTCTTGATTGGTTTCGTCTGAACCATGGCGGCGCGCATCCTACCACCGCCGCGCGCGCCGTCGCCCGCGAGGGACGCGCTTTCCGGGGCCCCTTCCCCTCTGATACACTCACCGCGCCCACGACCATGACTCCAAACCAACGAGCGGTCCGCACGCCCATCACGCTGAAGATCCGGTTCAAGTGCGCGGGCATCGCGCAGTTCGTCGAGAAGTACGCCGTCGACGTCGGCAAGAGCGGCATCTTCATCCGCACCAAGGAGCCGCTCAAGGTCGGCATGCAGGTCAAGTTCGAGTTCCTGCTCGAGGACGCGACGCCGCTGCTGGCCGGCGACGGCACCGTGGTGTGGGCGCGGATGCCCGACCCGACGCGCCCCGCCAACGCGCCCGGCATGGGCGTGCGCTTCGACCGGCTGAGCGATGCGAGCAAGCCCGTGCTGGAGCACATCCTCGCCGAGAAGGCGAAGCGCGGCGACGGGCTGGCCGAGTCGCGCTTCGACGCCGGGGTGCGCGCTTCGCAGCAGGCCTCGGGATCGGTCGAGCGCGAGGCGTACACGCCGCTGCCGCCGCCGCGGCCGGCGTTCGGCGGGACGGCGTCCGAGGGCTCCTTCACCGAGGCGACGAAG
>JAJXSP010000255.1 GCA_021784515.1 Myxococcales bacterium
GTGGGGCAAGCGCACCGAGGACAAGCTCCAGCTCGCCGAGGCGCGCGCCATCCTCGACGCCGACCACTACGACCTCGAGAAGGTGAAGAAGCGCATCCTCGAGTACCTCGCGGTGCGCAAGCTGGCGCCGCACAAGAAGGGGCCGATCCTCTGCCTCGCGGGGCCGCCCGGCGTCGGCAAGACGTCGCTCGGCAAGTCGATCGCGCGCGCTCTCGGCCGCCAGTTCGTGCGCATGTCGCTGGGCGGCGTGCGCGACGAGGCGGAGATCCGCGGCCACCGGCGCACGTACATCGGCGCGCTGCCGGGGCGGATCGTCCAGAGCATGAAGCGCGCGGGGACGAGGAACCCGGTGATGATGCTCGACGAGGTGGACAAGCTCGGCGCCGACTTCCGCGGCGACCCGTCGGCGGCGCTCCTCGAGGTGCTCGACCCCGAGCAGAACAACTCGTTTTCCGATCACTACCTCGAGGTGGCCTACGACCTCTCCGAGGTGATCTTCATCGCCACGGCGAACGTGCTCGATCCCATCCCGCCGGCGCTGCTCGACCGCATGGAGGTGATCGAGCTGCCGGGCTACACGCGCGACGAGAAGCTGCACATCGCGAAGAGCTACCTCGTGCCGCGGCAGCTCGCCGAGCACGGCCTCACCGAGCACCACCTCACGCTCACCGACGGCGCGATCGGCGAGGTCATCGACCACTACACGCGCGAGGCCGGCGTGCGGAACCTGGAGCGCGAGATCGCCTCGGTGGTGCGCGGCGTGGCGGTCAAGGTGGCGAGCGGCGAGTCGTTCGTCCCGACGGTGGATGCGGCGCAGATCGCCGAGTACCTCGGGCCGCAGCGGCTGTTCTCCGAGGTCGCCGAGCGCACCGAGGAGCCGGGCGTGGCGACGGGGCTCGCCTGGACCCCGACGGGCGGCGACATCCTGTTCATCGAGGCGACCCGCATGCAGGGCAAGGGCAACCTCGCGCTCACCGGACAGCTCGGCAACGTGATGAAGGAGTCGGCGCAGGCGGCGCTGTCGTTCGTGCGCTCGCGGGCGCGCTCGCTCGGCATCGCCCCCGACTTCTTCGAGAAGATCGACGTGCACGTGCACGTGCCCGCGGGCGCGATCCCGAAGGACGGCCCCTCGGCGGGCAGCGCGATCCTCGCCGCGATGGTGTCGCTCTTCACCGGGCGGCGCGTGCGCGGGGACGTGGCGATGACCGGCGAGATCACCCTGCGCGGGAGCGTGCTGCCCGTCGGGGGGATCAAGGAGAAGGTGCTGGCCGCGCACCGCGCCGGCATCAAGCGCGTGATCGTCCCCGAGCGCAATCGGAAGGACATGCGCGACGTGCCGCCCGAGGTGCTGCGCGACCTCGATGTGGCCTACGTCCGTCGCGTCGAGGAGGTGATCGCCGACGCGCTCGAGCCGGAGGGGGCGCCGCCGCTGGGCACGATGCCGGCCTCGCCTACGCCCGCCGCGCCGCCGGCCGCTCCGCCGCCGACGTGACGAACGTCGATCGATCCGAGCGCGCACGCACGCCCGCTCCCTGAACGTGCGCCCGTCCGAACGGGGCTCGAGCCGCGAACGTCGGTTCGCGGTGCGAAGTGGCCGGCGCGCGCGGGTGTCCGATTGATCCAATGGTTCAACCACGGATTCCGCGGGTTTCCCTCTGGCGTCGCTCGTGCAGACCCGCTAAGAATTGGGGGATCATCCCGGTCCTCTTCTTGCTGAGCGGGGCCTGACGCACGCGGAGGAACGCCGACCGATGCCAGCACCGCAGTTCCACCTCACGTTCGGCGAACAGGTCGCCCACCACACGGAGATCGCTCCGGAGGTGCGGCGCGCCGTCGCCAACGAGCCCGTTTACACGCACCTCGGGTCGATCTTCCACGACCTCCCCTACTACGGAAACATGGTCGCCGAGGCGGTGCGCTACTTCGCGCGCCGGCCCGCCATCGACGCGCCGTGGGCGTATCGGATGCACTGCATCCGTCCGGATCGCTTCGTCGCCAGCTTCGTCCGCGCGGCGCGCCTCGTGCCGGGCCTCACCCACGACGAGCGGCTCGCCCTCGTCGGCGGCCTGCTCTCGCACTGCGCGCTCGATCTCACGCTCCACCCGCTGGTGAACTACTGCGCGCGCCGCGACACCGCGACCTACGGCGGCTTCGAGAGCTTCCACCACCGCATCACCGAGAAGTACCACGCGCTCTTCTTCCACCTCGAGCGCTTCGGGGAGGACGTGATCGGGCAGCCGGAGTTCTACCAGAAGACCCGCGTCGTCAAGCGCACCTCGCTCGCTCGCGCCAACGCCGAGCCCCAGATCATCGCCTTCATGCAGGAGGCCTATCGCGGCGCCTACGGCAACGCTCCGTCGGGGAAGCTGTGGTCGGGCTGGGTGCGGAGCTTCCGCCACTTCGGGCTGATGGTTGGCAACAAGCTCGCCGCCGCGAACTCGAAGAAGAAGCGCAAGGACGATCGCCTCCTCGAGCGCTACCACCGCTGCGGCGAGTTCGACTTCGACGCCTTCTTCGTGCACTCGGAGCGGCGCCTCGTCGAGCTGGTCAACCTCGCCTGGCGCTACTTCGAGGCGGCCGACTTCTCAGCCGAGGCCGAGGACCGCTTCTGCCTCGAGGCGCACATCGACAACCTCGCCGAGCCCGACGGGCTCGGGCTGCCTCCGCTGCCCGAGCTGCCGGCGATCGTGACGCGCCCGCGGCGGAAGATCATCCGGCTGCCGCGCCGGCCGCACCTCGACCCCGCCGATCAGCACGCGGCCTCCGCGTAGCCGGATCAGCCGCGCAGGCGCGCCACCACCTCGTCGGTGAAGCGCTTCGTGTCGCCCTCGCCGCCGAGGTCGCGCGTGCGCGCCGACGGCGTGGCGAGCGCACCGTGGACCGCGCGGGAGAGGCGGCCGGCGGCCTCGGCCTGCCCGACGTGCTCGAGGAGCATCACCGCCGCCAGCATCAGCGCGCACGGGTTCGCCAGCCCCTTGCCCGCGATGTCGGGCGCCGTGCCGTGGACCGCCTCGAAGATCGCGACGTCGCGTCCGAGGTTCGCGCCCGGCGCCACGCCGAGGCCGCCGATGAGGCCAGCGCAGAGGTCGGAGAGGATGTCGCCGAACAGGTTCATCGTGACGATCACGTCGAACCGCTCGGGCGTCATCACCAGCTTCATCGCCGTCGCGTCGACGATCATGTCCTCGAAGGCGACGTCCGGGAAGTCCCTGGCCACCGCGCGCCCCACCTCGAGGAACAGCCCGTTGGAGCACTTCAGGATGTTCGCCTTGTGGACGAGCGTGACCCGCTTGCGTCGGAGGCGCCGCGCCATCTCGAAGGCGTAGCGCACGATCCGCTCCGACCCGGTCTTGGTGATGATCGCGATCGACTCGGCCGCCGAGCGGTCGGCGCCGACGTAGTGCTCGACGCCCGAGTAGATGTCCTCGGTGTTCTCGCGCACGACGAACAGGTCCACGTGGTCGAAGTGGCTCGCCACGCCGGGGATGGTCTTCGCCGGGCGGACGTTCGCGTAGAGATCGAAGTGCTGCCGCAGGGCGACGTTCACCGAGCGGAAGCCGCGCCCGACCGGCGTGGTGAGCGGCCCCTTGAGCGCGACGCGCGTTCGCTCGATCGACTGGATCGTCGCCTCCGGGAGCGGGTCGCGCACGCGCTCCACCGCGTTCATCCCCGCCAGCGCCTCCTCGTAGCGCAGCTTCGCGCCGGCGGCGTCGAGCGCGCGCAGCGTCGCCTCCGCGATCTCGGGGCCGATGCCGTCGCCACGGATGAGGGTGATCGTCTGGTCGGGCATGGCGCTTCCGTAACGTCGGGGGTGGGCGATGTCAACGTGGCGCGATCGCTTCGCGCAGCCGGGCGATGCGCCGCGCGACGAGCGACGATCCCGGCTGGCGGCGCTCGGCCTCGGCGAGGTCACGCTCGGCGGCCGCGCGGTCGCCCGCCTGCTCGTCGAGGTCGGCGAGGTTGAGGAGCGGCTCGATCGTCTCGGGGAAGTCGCGCGCGGTGGCCCGGTCGAGCGTGCGGTCGTCGCGCCAGTCGGAGAGGCGCGTCACGCTGCGCGCCGTCAGGAGCGCGCCCGCGAGCGCGAGGCCGATCGCCCAGGCCCGCGGCCGCGCCGAGGCGGCGACGGCGCGATCGACGAGCGCGCCGGCGGCCAGCGCCACGCCGGCGGAGGGCAGGTAGAGGAAGCGCTCGGCCGCGACGTTGAGGATCGGCACCAGCTGCATCACCGGCAGGAGCCCGAGCGGCAGCCACGCGAGCCCCATCGCCGCAGCCCGTGGCACGCGGCGCCACGCGATCAGCAGCGCGAGCGCGAGGAGGATCGCGACGCCCTCGGTCGCCTGCATCGAGAAGCCGTCGGCGATCGGGACGATCGACCAGTCGTAGAAGACGCACAGCCGCAGCGGCACGAGGAGCAGCTCGCCGTACAGGCCGAAGACGCCGAGCATGGTGAGCGCGATCGCGGAGCGAGGCGCAGCGCCGAAGTAGGTCAGGCCCGAGGGCACGACGACGAGCGAGCGCGCGGCGAAGGCGGCGCCCGTCCCGACGGCGAGAGCCGCGAAGGCGAGGAGGGCAGGGCGATGCCGTTCCCGTCGGGAGAGCAGGATGAAGCTCGCGCCGAGGAGCGGCAGCGCGGCCGCCTCCTCCTTCGCCAGCAGCGCGCCGGCGGCGAGCAGCGCGATGGCGATCAGCCGCCGCGGCGTCGCGCCCTCGTCGAGCGCGCGGCCGAACACGACGAGCGCGCCGAGCGCGAGCAACGCCGAGAGCAGCGTGGTCTGGTAGCAGGCCGCCGCGATCGCCTCGGTGTGGACGGGGTGGAGCGCGAAGAGCAGGCCGCCGACGAGGGCCGCCCGCGGCGCTTCCTTTGGCGACACGATTCCCCGCGACGCGATCCGCGCGATCAGGAGCGCCACGAGCGCCGTGCACCCGGCGTGGAGCAGCGCGCTCGCGAGGTGCCACGCCCACGGCCGCAGCCCGAAGGCGACGCGCTCGAGGCACAGGAGGCTCGTCGCGAGCGGGCGGTAGTAGGCCGCGTTCACCGTCGCGTAGCCCGCGCCGCCGAGCCCCTGGCCCCACGGCGCGACGAAGAAGCGAGGGATCGACGACAGCGACGCGAGCGCGCCGTTCTCGACGATCAGGTAGCGGTCGTCGATGGCGAAGCCGTTGCGCAGCGCGGGCAGCGCGACGAGGAGCGCCGCGAGCGCCGACACCGCGGCCGCCCGCCCACCTTTCATAGCGGGATGCCGAGCGCCGCCAGCTTGTTGTAGAGCGACGAGCGGCTGATGCCGAGCCGCTTCGCCGCCCGCGACGGCGATCCGGCCTCCTGCTGCAGCGCTTCGAGGATCGCGCGCCGCTCGATCCTCGCCGTGGCCTCGGCGACGAGGTCCTTGAGCGGCTTTGGCACGAGCGGGCCATCGTCGGGCGCGGCCGGCCCGGCGACCCCGTCGAGCGGCGGGAGATCGCGCGCGCGGATCTCTTCGCCGTCGGAGAGGATCGCCGCGCGCTCGATCACGTTCTCCAGCTCGCGGATGTTGCCCGGCCAGCGGTAGGCGCCGAGCAGCGCGAGCGCGTCGGGCGCGATCCGCGACGGGCGCGGGCCGGCGCTCTTGCGGCGCGCCAGCACGTGCGCGACCAGCAGCGGGATGTCCTCCTTGCGCTCGCGCAGCGGCGGCAGCTCGACCGGCACGACCGCGAGGCGGTAGTAGAGGTCCTCGCGGAAGCGCCCCGCGGCGATGAGGCGCCCGAGGTCCTTGTTCGTCGCCGCGACGACGCGCACGTCGATCTTCACGAGCGTGTCGCCGCCGACCGGCTTCACCTCGCGCTCCTGCAGCACCCGCAGGAGCTTGTTCTGCACCTCGGGCGCCACGTCGCCGATCTCGTCGAGGAACAGGGTGCCGCCCGAGGCGTCGCGGAACAGTCCGCGCCGCGCCCGCTCGGCGCCGGTGAAGGCGCCCTTCTCGTGGCCGAACAGCTCGCTCTCGACGAGCGATGGCGCCAGCGCCGAGCAGTCGAAGGCGACGAACGGCCCGCCGGCGCGCGCGCTCCGACGGTGGACGGTGCGCGCGAGCAGCTCCTTGCCGGTCCCCGACTCGCCGAGGATGAGCACCGAGGCGTCCGAGGCGGCGACGCGCTCGACGAGCGCCATCACGCGCCGCATCGCCGGGCCCTCTCCGACGGGACGATCGCCGGCCACCGAGTCGATCTCGCCGCGCAGACGCTTCACCTCGCGCGCCATGCGGCCGTGCTCGACGGCGCGCTCGACGGCGGCGACAAGCTCGGCGCGCGAGAGCGGCTTGCGAAGGTAGTCGAACGCGCCCTCGCGCATCGCCCGCACCGCCGTCTCGATCGACGCCTGCCCGGTCAGCACGATGAACGGCGCGTCCACCTCGCGCCCGCGGGCCTTGCGCAAGAGCTCGATCCCGTCGAGGCCGGGCGGCATGTGCAGGTCGGTGAGGACGAGATCGTAGGCCACCTCGTCGAGCCGGCAGAGCGCCTCGCTCCCCGAGGTGGCGACGTCGACGTGCACGTCGTCCTCGAGCAGGGCGCGGATGAGCTGCGGGAACTCCTGCTCGTCGTCGACGACAAGGAGGCGGGTCATCGGGCGGCCGCGGCGGTGTGCGCGCCGAGGCCGGGCAGCGCGACGGTCACCGTGGTGCCCTCGCCGGGCGCCGACCGGATCGCCAGCGAACCGCCGTGCTCGGCGACGATGCGCCGGCTGATCCCGAGGCCGAGGCCGGTCCCGTCGGAGCGGGTGGTGAAGAATGGCTCGCCGAGCCGCTGCAGCACCTCCGGCGCCATGCCCGCGCCATGGTCGACCACCGCGATCCACGGTCCGCCCTCGCGCCGCTCGACGGCGACCTCGATCTCGTCGCCCGGCGCCGAGGCCTGCGCCGCGTTGCGCACCAGGTTGACCACCACCTGCATGAGCTTGCCGCGGTGCACCCGGCCAAGCGGCCGCGCGGCCAGGCGCGGGCGGATCTTGCGCCCGCCGAGCGCGCGATCGAAGCGCAGGATCCCGAGCGCCTCCTCGACGATCGACGCGACGTCGGCAGGCTCGCGCGGGTAGTCGCCCGCCTCGTCGGGGGCGCGGGCGAAGTCCTTCAGCTCGCCGACCATCGCCGCCAGCCGTCGCTGCGCGCTGACGATCACCTCGGCGAAATGCTTCACCTTGCGGTCGTCGGTGCGCGCGGCGATCGCCTCGGCGTAGCCGACCAGGGCGAGCTGGTTGCCGAGCTCGTGCGCCAGCCCCGCCACGACGCGCCCGACGGTGGCCATGCGCTCCGAGGCGACCAGCCGCTCGCGCGCCGCCTCCAGCTCGCCGAGGCGTCGCGAAAGCTCGCCGTTGGTGCGCCGCAGCTCGTCGGTGAGCGCGCGCCGCTCCAGGCCCTGCCGGATCTTGACGAGGAGGTCGTCGGTGTCCCACGGCTTCTCGACGTACTGCCAGACGCCGACCTCGTTGATCGCCTGGATCGCGCTCTCCTTGTCCGCGTAGCCGGTCAGGAGCATCCGCACGGAGGTGGGGAAGCGATCGCGCACGCGCCCGAGGAACGCGATGCCGTCGAGCGACGGCATCTTGAGGTCGGAGAGCACGACGTCGGGCGGCGCCTCGTCCATCGCGGCGAGCGCCTGGCGCGGGTCGTTGAAGGCGCGCACGTCCCAGTCGGTCTCGAGGCGGAGCGCCGTACCCAGGCTCTCGGTGACCAACGCGTCGTCGTCCACGACATAGACGCGGGGCGGCATCTCGCCCGTGCCTACCACGGGGGCCAGCCCGTCGCAACGGGCGGACGGGGCTGTCCTGTCTCCTGGACGGGGGTTTTGTCCAGCCGGCTGGACAAGCGGGAGGTACGAGGCGACGTAACTCCGCGCCGCGCCTGGGCCGGGGCGATGGCACCCCCGCTGCTAAACGGGTCGCCAGGAGGAATCAATGGCACTCTCGACCGCGTCCCCCAGCGAGCGTCAGATCCGGTTCACCGCGCGGGAGCGCGAGTTCGTGTATGGCGTCGCCTTGAAGTACGTGAAGGACGAGGAGGAGGCGCACGACGTGGCGCAGGACGCGCTCCTGCTCGCGTACCGCCACCAGGCGAGCTTCCGCGGCGACTCGCGCTTCACCACCTGGCTGTACCGGATCGCCGCGACGACGGCGCTCATGCACCTGCGCAAGCGGCGCCGCACGCCGATCATGGTCTCGACCGACCAGCGCAACGAGACCGACGAGGCGCCGCGCGAGGAGACGGCGGCGCCCGGCGCCTCGCCCGAGGACGCCTCTGCGTCGACGGAGGCGCTCGCGCTCGCGGCCGACGAGCTGCGCGCGATGGGCGACAAGTACCCCACCATCTTCGCGATGCGCTTCCTCGACGGCTTCTCGGAGACGGAGATCGCCGACCGTCTCGACCTCAACGTCTCGACGGTGAAGACGCGCGCCTATCGCGCCCGCGCCCACCTCGCGCGGCGGCTCGGCGAGAAGCTGGACGTGATCGCCCCGTCGCTGGACGAGGCCGCGGCGGCCGCCGCGTAGCCTGCCCCTCCCCCTCCTCAGTACTTCCGGTCCGTCGCCGCGGCGCCCGCCGGGCCCGCCGCGCCCGCGTTCCCCGGACCGCCTCCGCCCGCGCCGCCCGCGCCGGGCGTCCCCATCCCGATCCCGACGTTCCCGACGGTGGTGAGCGTGGAGTTGCCGACGCGGGCCACGGTGATCGCGACCCCGCCCGCGCCGCCGCCCCCACCGCCGCCGGCGCCGCCGTTGCCGCCGACGCCACCCGGCGCGCCGCCTCCCGAGTCGTAGCCGATGAGCCCGCAGGTCTGGCTCGCGGCTCCCTGAAGGCCATTGCGGACGGTCTGGCCGCCCATCGCGCCGCCGCGCC
>JAJXSP010000256.1 GCA_021784515.1 Myxococcales bacterium
GTCGCGACGCCTCGCGCGACCGCCTCGTCGAGCGCCACCTGTGGCGGCGCGCCGTGCTGTGGGAGCCGGGCGACGATCCGCCGCCCGCCTCGGTGGCCGAGGGCGTGCCGCTGTGGACCCTCTCGCCGGCGCCTTCGCCGTCGCCGCTCGCGGTGCCGCTGGTGCGCCGGATCGACGACCTGCTCGGCGCCGACGCCGATCCCGAGGCGCGGCGGCTGCGCGCCGACGCGCTTCGCCACCTCGGCGAGCGATTCGTGGAGCGCGGCGACGACGCCCACGCCGCGCCGCTGTTCGACCTGGCGCTCGCCGCACGGCCGGACGACGAGGCGGCGCGCGCACGGCTCGCCGAGCTTTGGGCCCGCCGCGGCCTGGCTCCTTGATCGACGGCACGGCCGGCGGGAGCGCGGTCGGCGACCGCCGCCGCGCGTGTCTCCGTGGCCGAGGGCGGGGTTGCGCGCGGTGCGGTTGACACCACCCCATCGCAGGGTTAAAGGTCCGCCCGGGCCGACCGCGCGTGCCGAAGGCGCGGGCTCTGAAGCGGTCGGCCATCCGCCAATGAGAAACAATAATCAGCCGCGGCCACTGTCGAGCTTCCCCCTCGCGCCGGGCCGCGGAGCGGAGTAGCGATGGACGTGTTCTCCGGCCACCGGGCGCTCGGTCGGCGGCTCCGCGCGCCGGCGGTGGCGATCGGAAACTTCGACGGCGTCCACCTCGGGCACCGGCGCCTGCTCACGGAGATCGTGCGCCTTTCGCGCGAGCGCGGCGGAGAGTCCGTCGCCCTCACCTTCGATCCGCACCCCGCACGGCTCCTCGCCCCGCGCTTCGCCCCGCCGCTCATCTGCCCGCCCGAGTGCAAGCTCGAGCGCATCGCCGCCGTCGGCGTGGACGCCTGCGTCATCGAGCCGTTCGACCACGCGCTCGCCGCGCTCTCGCCCGAGGCGTTCGTCGCCGAAGTGCTCGTGGGGGCGCTCGGCGCGCGCGACGTGTGCGTCGGCGCCGACTTCACCTTCGGAAAGGGGCGCGCGGGGAACGTGCGCGTGCTCGGCGAGCTCGGTCGCGCGTCGGGCTTCGCCCTCACCGTGATCCCGTCCGTCACCGTCGAGGGCATCGTCGCCTCGTCGACCAAGGTGCGCGAGTTCGTCGAGGAGGGGCGCGTCGAGGGGGCGGCGCTGCTGCTCGGCCGCGATCCGGAGCTGGTCGGCGATGTGGTGCGCGGCGCGGGACGCGGCCGGTCGATCGGGGTGCCCACGGTGAACTTGCGACCGCAGAACGAGCTGCTCCCCGCGCCCGGCGTCTACGCCGGCTGGGCCCGGGAAAAGGGCGAGAGCGCCTGCTGGGACGCCGCGATCAACGTCGGTACGAACCCCACGTTCACCAGCGGAGAGGCGCCCCTCTCCGTCGAGGCGCACCTTCTGGACTATCCCGGTAAAGACCTGTATGGTGCCCGCCTCGTTCTGGGGTTTCGGCGCCGTTTGCGCGCCGAGCAACGGTTCCCGTCAGTGGAGGCGCTCGTGGCGCAGATCAGGCAGGACATCGAGGCCGCGGCGGACGAGGGGCGCCGCGCGCGCAACCAGCACGGCACGCCCGCCGTGTGAGCGAGAGGCTCCCAATGGATCGCGCGACCCTCCTCCAGCTGCCCATCGACGAGCTGCGTCGCCTCGCCGGCGAGCGCGGCATCGGCTCCACCGACGAACTCGATCGCGAGCAGCTGGTCTCGGTGCTGGCGACGTGGGGAAGCCCGTCGTCGACGACCGCCCGGCCGAGGAACGGCGGGCGGCTCGACGTGCCGTCGTCGATCGCCCCGGCGCGCCCGACGGAGCACGACCCCGAGGACATGGCGCGCCTGTACATCGAGCAGGGCTCCCCCGAGCGCGCCGCCGACATCTGGCGCCGCCTCCTCGCGGTCAGCCCGAGCGACCCGCACCTCGCGCGCAAGCTCGCCGAGGCGGAGGACGCCATCCTGGCCCGCGTGCCGCCCGAGGAGCGGCCCCAGGCGGGCGAGCGCGAGCGCAGCGCCGACGAGAGAGCGCGCGCCGAGGCCGAGGCGCGCGCCCGGATCGCGGAGGAGCGGCGCCCCTCGGCGCAGCGCATCGTCCCCGGGCCGGGCGAGCCGTTCGGCATGCTCGATCTCGAGGAGCCGCCCGAGGGATACGGCGTCGACGAGTGCGAGCTGATCGCCCGCGACCCGTTCCACCTCTTCACCTACTGGGAGGTCACCGAGCGGGCGCTCACCGCCGCGCGCTCCGACCTCGCCGCCGACGCCGAGGGGGCGCGCCTCGTGCTGCGCGTCTTCACCACGACCGACAAGGGCACCGCGCGCGAGACGCGCGATCACGAGCTGGGCACGCAGCGCGGCCGGCGCTACCTGCCGTCGCCGCGAGCCGGGGTGCGGGTGCGCGCCGCGGTGGGCCTCGTCTCGCGCTCGGGGCTGTTCGCGCCGGTGGCTCACTCCTCGACGGTGCGCGTGCCGCCCGCCGAGCCCGCCGCGCCCTCGCAGCCCGACTGGATCGAGGTGCTGCCGGTCGGTCGCGGCGAGACCGGCCCGGCGCCGATCCAGATCGTGCGCGGCGGCGAGGTGTCCACCCACGGCGAGCGCGCGCTGCCCGGCACGATGCCGGTCGCGTTGCCCTCGGAGGGCATGCCCGGGCTCGACGCCGAAGGGCATCCCACCAGCCCCACCGCCGGCGCGCGCGGCGTCGGCCCGACCAGCCCCGCCCCGACCAGCCCATGGCGCGGGCGGAGCGGCCGCTCGGGAGGCGGCGTCTGATGTCGCGCGGCTACCTCGTCCTCGTGCTCCACGCGCACCTGCCCTACGTGCGCCACCCCGAGCACCGCTACTTCCTCGAGGAGAACTGGCTCTACGAGGCGATCACCGCCACCTACCTGCCGCTGCTCGAGGTGTGGCAGGGGCTGGTGCGCGACGGCGTGCCCTTCCGCGTCACCATGTCGATGTCGCCGCCGCTGGTCACCATGCTGCGCGACGACGTGCTGAAGCTGCGCTACGCCGGCTACCTCGATCGCCTCCAGATGCTCGCGAACGACGAGAAGCGCCGCACCGCCGCGGGCGACCCACGCCTCCACCGCCTCGCGTGGTGGTACGGCGAGCGCTTCGCGCGCTTGAAGTCGCTGTACGACGGCATCGCCGGCGACATCGTCGGCGCCTACGCGCGCCTCCAGGAGCAGGGCGTGCTCGACATCATCACCGTCGGGGCGACGCACGGCTACCTGCCGGTGATCCGCCAGCCCGAGGCGCGGCGCGCGCAGATCTCCGTCGCGGTGGACGACTACCGCCGCCACTTCGGTCGCATGCCGCGCGGCATCTGGCTGCCCGAGTGCGGCTACACCGACGGCGTCGACAAGCTGCTCGCCGACCACGGGCTGCGCTACTTCTTCATGGACGCGCACGGCATCCTGAACGCGCGCCCGCGCCCGCCGCTCGGCCTCTACGCGCCGGTGTTCACGCCGTCGGGGGTGGCGGCCTTCGGGCGCGACCTCGAGTCGTCCAAGCAGGTGTGGTCGGCCAACGAGGGCTACCCCGGCGACGGCGCCTACCGCGACTTCTACCGCGACGTCGGCTTCGACCGCCCGCTCGACGAGATCGCGCCCTACATCCACCCCGACGGGATCCGCCTGCACACCGGCTTCAAGTACTACCGCGTCACCGGTCCGAACGTGGACCTGGCGCACAAGGACATCTACGACCCCGACGTCGCGCGCGAGCGCGCCGCGATGCACGCCGGCAACTTCATGTTCAACCGCGAGAAGCAGATCGAGCACCTCGCGGCGCAGATGGATCGCAAGCCCGTCGTCATCTCGCCCTACGACGCCGAGCTGTTCGGCCACTGGTGGTTCGAGGGGCCGATGTTCCTCGACTTCCTGGCGCGGAAGATCGCCTACGACCAGCACTCGGTCGAGCTGGGCGGCGCGAGCGACTACCTCGAGCAGTTCCCCGTCAACGCGCAGGCCGAGCCCTCGCCCTCGTCATGGGGCGACGGCGGCTACTCGGCGGTGTGGATCGACGGGAGCAACGACTGGATCTACCGCCACGTGCACCGCGCCGAGGCGCGCATGCACGAGCTGGCGGTGCAGCACCGCGACGGCACCCCCGATGACCTGCGCCGGCGCGCGCTCAACCAGGCGGGGCGCGAGCTCTTGCTGGCGCAGTCGTCGGACTGGGCCTTCATCATGAAGACCGCCACCGCGGTGCGCTACGCATGCGACCGCGTGAAGGCGCACCTCGCCCGCTTCCGCCGCCTCGACCGCGAGATCTCCGCCGGCCACATCGACCAGGGCTGGCTCGGCGACCTCGAGTGGCGCGACAACATCTTCCCGCACGTCGATTATCGCGCCTGGCTGTGAGCACTCCGTAGCTTCTCTCTTTGCCGAGCGCCCGTCGTCCGCCACGCTCCTCGGCCGATGCGGCATGATGGCGGCGTGGACGCCGACGACTTCGACGACAGCGACGAGATCGCCCCGACCGGCCATGACCTCCACTTCCTCGGGCGCGTCGCCGAGCGCGTCGACTACGGCCAGGCTGACCTCGCGCTCCGCCTCTACCGCGACCCCGCGCTGGTGAAGGCCCTCCTCGCCGACGAGGCGCCCTCGGGAGCCGAGCGGATCGCCGTCGCGCTCGCCCTGGGGCCCTCGCCGCCGCACGCCTTGATCGAGCGCGGTGGCCACTTCGTCACCTGCCTCGCCGCCGGCATGTCGCCGTCGGACGCGCCGGTCGTCTCGCGCGAGCGGCTGGAGATCCACCTCCAGCGCGCCGCCCTCCGAGCCGAGCGCGACGCCCGCATCCGCGAGGTGATCTCCGAAGGGCCTGGCAGGGTGCGGCGGCTCGTCGCTCGCGTCGCCGACGCCGGCTCGCGCCTCACTCGCGAGGAGGTCGAGCAGCTCCTCGCCATCGCGCCGATGCTGGAGACCGTTTTCCTCAGGCGCTGCGTCAACACGCTCGGCTGGCTGGTCGACCGCGCGCCGCAGGTGCGGCGCATCAAGCGTTTCCCGCCCTCGCTCGAACCCAAGCTACTCAAGTTCTGGAACCGCGTCTACTCCGTCGGGCACTGCCTCGTGCTCGCGTCGAGTCGCGGCAAGGAAAGCTTCGAGCTATGGCACGATCTCGCCGACGCTCTCCGGCCGAACGACCCGTGGGGGACGTTCTACCTGGAGACTCCGCTCGGCCTGGGTCACGGCTTCGTCTCGCTCCGCGCGTTGTGGGCGCTCGCCCGCGCGGGATCGCTGGCGGTGCCGTGCCTGAAGCGTGTTCTCGTCGAGGCGGACGACATCGGCCGATGGTATCGGGCCGCGGTCGCCCTGGTGGCGATCGGACATCGGCACCGCTCGCTTCGCGGCGAGCTGCACCGCGCGGTCGGTTCGGCGCGTCTTCCGGCCGACCTGCGCTCCGACGAGACGGTCTGCGAGATGGCGCGCCACCTTCAGCGCGTGATGCTCACCGATTGGAGCGCGGACGACAGCTCGCGGGCGGATTGGGAGGCGGGCCGCCGGGGCAACGCGGAGTCGATCGTCGAGTTCATCGAGCGCGGCGACGATGCCGAGGAGGTGGAAGGGGACGAGCTGTCGATCGCACGACTCGCCCACGCGGAGATCGACTTCGGGAGCGGCCCGTTGATGGCGCTCGGCGCCGCGCTGCTGGCGACCGCGAGGCCCGAGGAGCTGTACTTCCCGGTCGCGGACATCGATGAAGCGCCGGCCTTCTCGCCGGAGGCCGCGGTGGCGCTCGCGCGGTTCGCCCCAGAGCCACCGCAGCCGGCGCGCGCCGTCGAGAAGCCGGGGCGCAACGACCCGTGCTCGTGCGGGAGCGGGAAGAAGTACAAGAGGTGCTGCGGGGCGAACTGACGCGCCTCCGGTCTTGACTCATTGCCAGTTGGCCGTCATTCTATGCCATATGGCACTCGTCACCAACCCCGAGGCGACGCGCGCCCTCCTCGGCTTCCCGACCGACCGGCACGGCGCCCAGGACTTCATCCCGCTCCTGCGCCGGGGATTTCCCTCGAAGACCGTCGCGGCGCTCTCGAAGTCGCTGGAGCTTCCCGCCGTCGCGACGTGGCAGCTCCTCGGGCTCGCGCCGCGCACGCTGGCGCGGCGGCTCTCGGGACGCGGCCGCCTGACGCTCGACGAGTCGGAGCGCGTGCTCCGGCTGGCGCTCGTGCTGACGACGGCGGTGGACGTCTTCGGCACGATCGAGAAGGCTCGCGCTTGGCTCCAGAAGGAGAGCCGGGTTCTCGGCGACGTGCCGCTCCGCCTGCTCGACACCGATGTCGGCGCCTCGCTCGTGCTCGACGAGCTGGGGCGGATCGAGCACGGCGTCTTCGCGTGAGCCTCGACGCGTTCCGCATCTGCCATGCACAGCATCGCCGCACGGCATTCAGCGGCGACGGCGCGCGCCTCTACCCCGGCCGATGGAACCGCCGCGGCGTGCCGATGGTCTACTGCGCGTCGTCGCCGTCGCTCGCGCAGCTCGAACTCTTCGTCCACCTCGACGCGAGCGAGCTGCCCGACCACCTGGTGATGATCCGCGCCTCGATCCCGGAAGGCGTCGCAGTGCTCTCGCTCGCGCCGCGCGACCTGCCGCGCGACTGGCGGCGTCTCCCAGCTCCGCCATCGCTCCAGGAGATCGGCTCCGACTGGATCTCCGGCGGCGAGTCGGTAGCGCTGCGGGTGCCTTCGGTCGTGTCGCCGACGGAGGACAACGTCCTGCTCAACCCCGCGCACGTCGACTTCGCCAGGATCACCATCCACGCGCCGGAGCGCTTCGTCTTCGACCCGCGGATGCGGAAGTAGCGACCTCCGACCCGGCCTGCTGCTCACCCGACGCTGCAGTGCGAAGGTCGGGCTACGGCTTCGTGCGACCGCTGCCGCCCGTCGCCGCCCTCTCGATCCTCGCCCTCGCCACCGGCTCCCACCTCGCGTCGATCTCGACTCCGATGTAGTTGCGTCCGAGCCCGACGGCGGCCTCGCCGGTCGTGCCCGTGCCGCTGAACGGATCGAGCACCGTGTCGCCGGGCGCATCGGGATCGACCGCTTCTTCGACGATCGGTGGATGGGACGATCTTGACTTCCGCGCCACGGGATCACTCGATCGCACGTGGCGATGCCAAGGTACACCGACGACGAGTTCCGCGAGGTCTGGGAGGCTGCGGACGCCGCGCCGGCCGCCTTCGTGCAGCGGGCGTGGAGGCTCGCGCTCGCAGGATGAAGGACGAGGGGCGCACGGTGCGCGAGAAGCAGCCTCATGGCCGCTCACGCGCTGAAGATCGGTTCGAGCGGAGTACTGGCAGCGGCGCTCCTGGCGGTGGCGGCTTGCGGTCCTGGTGATGGCGGTGCCGACGGTGCGCCAGCGGAGGCGATGGTCCTTGACCTGTCGCTCGGCGACCGTTGGCTGCAGGATCAGGCAGCGGCGGAGCTGGCCCCTCACGAAATGGCGGTCGCCGACGGCGATGGGAGCGCGGATCTCGCGGTGGCGGACCTCGCCGAGTCCGACCTCGTGGCGTCCGACCTCGCCGAGCCCGATCTCGCGCCCCCCGATCTGGCTCCTGGCCCCGACCTCGCCTGGCCGCAGCACTGCTCGAACGGCGCCAAGGACGACGACGAAACCGACATTGATTGTGGTGGGTCCTGCCCAAAGTGCGCTGACGGACGCGTCTGCCAGGTAGGCGGCGACTGCTCAAACGGCGAGCGGCCAGAGATCTCGAAGACGGGCGACGGGCGCATCATCCCGATCTCGCCCCACCTGGTCGAGCTTCTCGCGGGCTGGGGCGTGCGCGAGGGATGGGTCATCCCGAGCACGCGGCAGCAGGGGCAGCGCCACCCGCAGGCGCGTTCGCGGGACATCGCCCGCGCGTGGAAGAGAGCCGGCATCCGCCCCGAGGTGTGGACGCGCCGCCCGGACCACGCGTTCCGCAAGGGCTGGAAGTCGGGGATGCTGGCGCTCGGCGCCCACCCGACGCCGTCGACTTCCTTCAGGGCCACTCGCTCGGGCTGGGCGGCTCGCGCGCTCGCTACATCGATCCGTGGCAGGCGCTGCCGCTCCGCGAAACGGTGAAGCGCGTGCCACGCCTCGGCGCCATCGCGGCGAACGTGATCGTCCTGCCGACGAAGAAGTAGCCGACCGCCGCGTGCCCACCACGTGCCCAAGTTCGGCGAGACGCGGCGGCAAGTGCCGGTACTGCGAGGGAAAGCGGAAAACCCGGTGGAGGCGCGGGGATTCGAACCCCGGTCCGAGCGTGCTGCGCGATGGCCTCTACGTGCGTAGTCGGTGAACTTGATTCACCGCGGGTCGAGCCCACCGACAGGCGCTCACCGCGGTTAGCCGATCCTGCGTCTCGCCTTCCGCGCGATCAGCGCTCGCGGTCGGCCAGCCTGCTTGATGGCGCCCTCTCCCGGACCGCAGGCGGCCTTCCGGGGAGAACGGCTCCCTAACCGCGGTTAAGCGGCGAGAGCGTACGCGTTATCGTTCGCGTTTCCGGTTTTCCCGTCGGATTTACGAGGTGGCGAGAACCCTCGGCACGCAACCTGTCGCTCAGATCACTCCCGTCGAAACCAAGTCGCCCCCATTGACGACGGCGCGAAATCTAGGACTTCCCGGCGGCGGGGTCAAGCGGCATCGCGGCGCTCGGCCGCACCCGGGCCGAGGTGAGCAGCGTCGCGCCGACCTCGGACTGCTCGATGTCCGCCAGCCGCGCGTGCAGCATGTGCGCGGCGATCACCTCGGGCGGCGCCACCTTGCGCACCAACGCCGTCACCGCGGTGGCGACGGAGACGAGCCCGCCCGCGCGCACCACGCGCGCGCACTCCCGCAGCGCGGGCAGCCCCTCGGGCGGCATTCCGGCGAGG
>JAJXSP010000257.1 GCA_021784515.1 Myxococcales bacterium
CGATCTCCGGCTTCGGATCGTGCGCGGCCACCCGCGCAACCGCCTCGCGGATCAGGTTCGGCCCTTCGGGGTGGCGGAAAGGGACCGGCCGACAGGAGGGCGGCCGATAGGAGCTCCGTCCCCATCCCCTCCCTCTGTCCGTCAGCGTCACCCGCTTCGACCCCGACGGCCAATCCAGCCCGTTAGGGTGATCGCCTGATTCCGCCGCTGATTCGCTTCCGATAATTTCGCGCGCATGACAGGAAGATCCTCGCGCTGGCCGGCGGTCATCGTGGGCTCCCTACTGCTCGGCGCGCTGGTCGCGGCGTCGGGCTGTGGATTCGGAACCTACGACGGCACCGCGACACCGCAGGTCACGGGTGCGACCGACGGCGTGCCGGACGCCGGACAGTGGTGGACGTGGACCTGTCCCAACGGCAGCAACCCTGCGCCGGCTTCGGACCCCGTGAACTACGCCGCGGCGGGCAACTGCAGCGACGGCGGAACGCTCGCGCTCAGCGTCAACGGCTGCGAGATGGAGGGCAACTGGGACGTCCTCGGCCTGTCGAACGTCTCCACCAACGTCTCCACCAGCATCCCGGGCGCGGGCGGCTGGGAGGTCGCGGGAATTGGAGGCGGCGACGGCGGCGTGGCGCGGACCTGCGACGCGACGGCGGCGGTCTCGGGCGTCCTGACGGTGACGTGCACCGAGGCGGACGGCGGCGTGGCCGCGTGCACGACCACCCTCACGCCGGAGCGCAAGTGACGCGCCGGGCGCTCGCGGTCGGCGTCGCGCTGGGCCTATGCCTGGCCGCGCGCGCAAATGGACAGGAGGTCCAAACGCCCGACGGGGGAAGCGCCCCTCCCGACGGCGGCACGGCCGCTCCCTCCGCGCCGACGAACGACGCTCCTCCCGCGGCGCCCACCCCCGCGCCGCCGCCGCCGGTCGCTCCTCCGCGCGCGCTCGCCGCCGGCGAGTCGGCCAACGGGGCCTCGATGGGACCGGCGACCGAGCCGATTCCGCCGCCGCCGTCGCAGCCCTCGGTGACGCCCCACGTCTACTCCTCGACGGTTCGGGGCTCGCGGCCCGATCCGTCGCAGTTCGGCTCGTCGGGAACGACGATCCCGCGCCAGCAGGTGGAGGCGCTGCCGGGCGGCGACTCGCAGCCGATCACCGCGTTCGTCGGGATGCAGCCGGGCGTCGTCCAGGACTCGTTCCAGTCCAACCTCCACTTCCGCGGCAACGACGGCGCGGTGCTCTATGTCATCGACGGGATTCCGATGGTGTCGCCCGCCGTGGGGACCGTGGGCCAGCTGCTCAATACGATCCCGATGAGGCTCGTCGACAACGTCCTGGTCTTGAGCGGTGGGTTCCCCGTCGACTACAGCTACTCGCTCGGCGGCATCGTGGACATCCGCACGCGCCGTCCGACGTCCACGCCCACCGGCGAACTCCAGATTCTCTACGGCTCCTACGACCACGTCGACGTGGCGGGGAACTACTCGCAGCAAATCGGCCGGTTCGGGGTGCTCGCCAGCGCGGACTTCCTGACCACCCAACGCGGCCTCGACACGCCCGACGCGGTGTCGGTCCTCAACGACAAACGGATCGGCGGCAACGGATTCCTCAAGGCCACGTACGAACTGACCGACAACGATCGCCTGGAGATCCTCGGCACGTACCAGGAGGACACGTTCCACCTCCCCATCGATTCGACGATGCTGCCGCTGTCCGCCGCACCGCCGGGCGCGATTCGCGGCAACGACGTCTACGGCGACTCGCCCCCGCCGTTCATCCCCTACGACGCACAGCCCACCGACCACGAGCGGACCATCTTCGCGGCGCTCTCGTACCTCCACAGCGGCGAGAGTGTGAACAGCCAGCTCTCGCTCTACGCGCGCGAGATCTACGAAGACTTCAATTGCGATCCGACCCGCGCTCTCGGCGCCTCCGCCGACCCCGGCTCCCAGTGCAGCAACTTCACCCGGGACGAGTTCCACTACGGCCTGCTCGGCAAGATCACGTGGCACTGGCTGCGCGGCCATAGCTGGAAGGCGGGCATCCAGCTCGACGAGGCGCCGAGCAACGTCAACTTCTCGCTCTTCACACGCAACGACGTCTCGCCCACCGGCGGCATCGACCCGATGCAGACGCTCAATGGCGGCGACAACATCAACACCATCACCGGCGGCGTGTTCCTCGAGGACCGCATCGAGATCGGCAAGCTCACCCTGCTCCCCGGCGTGCGGCTCGATCTCCAGAACACCTCGTTCGGCTCGGCCAATTTGAACAACCTCTTTCTCTACGGACCGAGCGCGCGCGTCGGCGCCTCCTATACATTCAACCGCTACGTGACCCTCCACGCGTACGCGGGCTACACCTGGGAGGCGCCGACGACCTTCGACGCCCCGGTCGTGGCGCCGATCGTCAACCCGTCGCTCGCCGGGCAGAAGCTCAACGTGGACCTCAAGGGCGCCACCACCTGGAGCGGCGAGGTCGGGCTCACCATCCACCCGACGGGGCGGTTCCGTGTCGGCGTGGACGCCTGGGGCCGCATCATGCACAACTGGCTGGACCACGAGAACATCGGGAACACGGCGCTGTGGGCGGCCTTCAATTGGGATCAGGGATTGGCAGCCGGCGGCGATCTCTTCGGCCAGGGGGAGATCGTCCGGTTCTGGCACGACCGGATCATTCTCGACGGGTTCGGCAACCTGGGGGTGCAGATCGCGACGCAAAAGAACATCGATTCGCTCACGTTCCTGATCTCGCCGGACGACCTCCAGGCGTCGCGGATGTCGACCATCCAGGATCACGTCCAGTACTGGACCGCGAACCTCGGCCTGATCCTCCACGATGCGGCGCGGCGCAACAACCTGTCGATGAACCTGAACTATGGCAGCGGCTACCACGTGGGCATCGCCACCAATGAACTCGTGCCTCAGCACACGATTGTCAACTTGAGCGTGAGCCACACGTTCGACATGCCGACGCAGCCGACGGTGGCGGCCGACGTGTTCAACCTCTTCAACGACATCTACGCGATCCGCCTGGGCACGGCGTCCTTCGGTAGCTCCCAATTCGGGCCGCTGCGCACGTTCGACGTGCGGCTGCTGCTCCACTTCGGATGATTCGGAGGCCACACGTGAAGACGCACTTTTTCCGTATTGCGTCGGCCGCGGCCCTCGCCCTGACGCTCTCCTCCTGCGACGGGTCGAACGACGTCTTTTCGACCCACCAGGCGACGGGGAGCTGCCTGTTCACCACCACCGACGGCTACGATTACTGCGAGGACTTCCTCGGCACCGAGTACAATCAGAGCATTGCCCAGAATACCTGCCGCACGGGGAACGGCACCTGGTCGCTCGACGCCTGTCCCGCTCAGGGGGCCATCGCCGTCTGCGCCGTCCCCCTCGGCGGCGAGACCCGGAACTTCCAATATACCTATTCCGTCGCCAGCGGCGGCAGCGCCGGCGCCGACCTGACCCTCAAGACCGAGACCCACTGCGGCCTCGCCGGTGGCACCTTCACGGCGAGATAGGCAGCGTCGACGTCTCGAAGGCCGATCGAGGGGGAGGGGACGGATCTCGAAATCTCGATTCCCGGCCACCCTCGACGGCGAAGGGGGAGGGGGCGACGGCGGGGGAGGGGACGGATCTCGAAATCTCGATTCCCGGCCACCCTCGGCGGTTTCGAGTTTTCGAGATCCGTCCCCCATCTCTCCCCTCGAGTTTTCGAGATCCGTCCCCCACCCCTCGTCCCCTCGAGTTTTCGAGAGCCGTCCCCCACCCCTCGTCGATTCCCGGCCACCCTCGGCGGTTTCGAGTTTTCGAGATCCGTCCCCCATCCCGTCCTCCCCCATCCCGTCCCCCCATCCCGTCCCCTCGAGTTTTCGAGATCCGTTCCCATCCGCGGCGCCCATCCGCGGCGTGCGCCATCCGCGGCGTGCGTCCCGTCGCTGCGCTGCTAACCTTCGGCGCGATGGCGAGCAACTCCGGCAAGCGCGACGACGAGACGCTGCACACCATCGCGGTGCGCCGCGATGGGCGCGCCACGAGCCTGCGCCGGCGCGGCTTCGTCGTCACCGTGGGGCGCGGGCGCGGCGCCGTCGTGCACCGCTGCACCGAGGACGCGCTCACCATCGGGAGCCACCAGGGCAACGGCCTCGTGCTCGCCGACCCGACGGTGTCGCGCTTCCACGCCCGCATCGAGCTGGATCCCTCGGGCCACCTGCTCACCGACCTCGACTCCACGAACGGCACCTTCATCGACGGGATGCGCGTCCACGCGGCGTGGCTCCCGCCGCGCGCGCGCCTCACGCTCGGCGACGTGGAGGCCTCCTTCGAGCTGGAGCGCGAGGAGACCGAGATCGGCCTGCTGCCAGCCGACCGGTTCGGCGCGCTGTGGGGCAAGAGCCCGTCGATGCGGCGCCTCTTCGCCATCCTCGAACGCGTCGCCCCGACGGACGCCACGGTGCTGGTGCAGGGCGAGACCGGTTCGGGCAAGGAGCTGGTCGCGGGCGAGCTGCACCGGTTCAGCCCCCGCCGCGACGGCCCGTTCGTGGTGGTCGACTGCGCGGGCCTGCCCGAGACGCTGATCGAGGCCGAGCTGTTCGGCCACGAGAAGGGCGCCTTCACCGGCGCGTACCAGACGCGCGCGGGCGCGTTCGAGCAGGCGCACGGCGGCACGTTGTTCCTCGACGAGATCGCCGAGCTGCCGCTCGGCCTGCAGGCGAAGCTGCTGCGCGGGATCGAGGCGCGCATGGTGAAGCGGCTGGGCGGCAACGAGTGGCGCTCCGTCGACGTGCGCGTGATTGCCGCGACGCACCAGGACCTGCCGCGGCTGTGCAACCAGCGGCTGTTCCGCGAGGACCTCTACTTCCGGCTCTCGGTGGTGACGGTGCGGGTGCCGCCGCTGCGCGAGCGGCTCGAGGACGTCCCGCTGCTGGTGGGCGCGCTCCTCGACGAGGCGGGCATCGCGGACGAGACGCGGCTCGACCCCGAGCTGCTGGAGGCGCTGACGCGGCGGCGCTGGCCGGGCAACGTGCGCGAGCTGCGCAACGTGGTCCAGCGCGCGCTCATCCTCGGGGCGGAGGCGCTCGGCGACGGCGAGGCCACCGACGAGCTGCCCGCCGTGGTGCCCGAGCAGGCGCACGCCGGCGAGCCGCCCGAGGAGCCGTACAAGCTCGCCAAGGCGCGGACCATCGAGGCGTTCGAGCGCACCTACTTGCAGAACCTGCTGGCGCGCCACCAGGGCAACGTCGCGCGCGCCGCCCGCGCCGGCGAGGTGGATCCCGCGTGGATCTTCCGGCTGGTGAAGCGCTACGCGATCGACCTCGCGGGGCTGCGCCGCGGTCGGTGACGTGTCCTACAGGTGCAGCCAGTCGCAGGCGCCGGCCGTCGGCACGGGCTGGACGCGCCACGCCGACGGTCCGACGCGCTCGAGGGTCTGCTTCGGGAACGGCACGTAGCCCACGTCGACGCGCGTGGTGCCGCCGCTCTCGTCGGCGATGCCGCGCGAGGCCACGCCGTAGATCACCGCGTCGACCAGCGTCGCCCCGGCCACGTTCATCGGGGAGCCCATGAACAGCCCCGTCGCCGTCGAGGAGTTGGGGACCGCTTCGCCGTTGGGCAGCGACGGGTTGAACTGAAGCGGATCGAGGAAGGTGAAGTTCGCCGGCAGCGCGTTGCGCGCGGGATCGGCCATCGGCCCGCCGACGACGCGGCACTCGCCCGGCATGAGCGTCCCCGTGAGCGCCGGGGTGGTGGCCGTGTAGGTGAGGTTCTTCGAGCTGGCCGTGGCGCCGAGGAAGTAGCCGGAGAGATCGACCGGCGCGTTGCCGCCGTTCCACAGCTCCACCCACTCGAAGCCCTCGTCGGTGCCGCTGGCGTCGTAGAGCACCTCGCTCAGCGCCAGCTTCGCCACGGGATCGATCGACAGCACCTGCGCCGTCTTCATCGACGAGGCCCACGAGGCGGTCACCGCCACCGGCCCGCCCTGCGCGACCGCCGTGACGTCGACGGTGACGCTGGTGCTCCCCGCCGGCACCGTCGCCGTCGGCGCGGCCGGCGCCACGCGCTTGCCGTCGGCGCTCGCGACGGCGATCGTCGCGCCGCCCATCGGCGCGGGCGCGCTGAGCGTGATGGTGAGCGAGGCGGTGGCGCCCACCTGGAGCCGCAGCGGCGACGGCGCGACGCTCGCCACCGACGGAACGACGTGCACCGCGGCCATCCGCTGCACGCCGTCCATCGCGATCGAGAGCGTCGCCTCGCCGGTCTTCAGCGCGGCGCAGCTCACCGTCGTCGAGGCGGCGTTGAAGACGAGCTGCGCGCCGCCCTGCACGCCGACCACCGCCGGGTCGCTCGACACCAGCAGCACGTCGACGGGCTGCTTGCCGAGGTAGCGGCCCGCGAAGGTCACCGTCACCTGGAACGGAGCGCCCTCGGCGATGGTGACGTCCGCCGGTGCGAGGTCCGTCAGCGCCGGCACGCTCGGCACTAAATCGGGCCCAGCGAGGTCGGCGGTTTCGCCGGCGTCCGGCGACGCGGCGCGCTGGTCGGGCGGCCCCGCGAGGTCCGACTCCCAGCCCGCCCCGTCGAAGGCGCGGCCGCCGCCTCCCGAAGGGCCGGCGCAACCGCACACGAATCCCATTGTGACGATGAATACCCGGCGCATGCCGCGATCGAACCGCTCCGGCGGCGCGCTCGTCAAGCCCCAGCAGCGGCGGCGTTCGTCAGCGACCGGATCGCCGACGGGCGGGGCGGTTCGCGGCCCCATCGCCGCTCCCATGCGCGGCGTGGCTCGTCGCCGCCTTCGCCGTCGGTGCGGGCGCGGCGATCGGTGCCGCGGCAGCCGGGGCGGTCGCGGGCGGCGCGCTCCGCGCCTGGTCGCGCCAGGCGGTGAGGCGCGGGATGGCCGCGGCGATCATCGTGACGACGAGCAGCGCGGCGAGCACGAACGGTCGCACCGGCCGCCGTGACACCGCGCGCAGGGCCGGCTGGGTGCGCCGCGTCCCTTCGATCCCCGCCTCGCCCAGCGCCGCGCGGACCGCGGCCCGCGGGCGCGCCTCGCGGAGCAGCGCCGACAGCTCGCGCGCGGGATCGGTCTGTCGTCCGTCGAGAGCGAGGAGCGCCTCGCGCAGCGCCGCCGCGGTCGGGTAGCGGGCCTCCGGATCGCGCGCCGTCGCGCGCGCCACGATCGCCGCCAGCGCGGGAGGCGCCACCTCGGGCGGCAGCACCGGCACGCGCCTCTCGGCAGCCTCGGGCGGCACGGCGAGGTCGCCCTCCGCGCGTCGCGGCCGCTCCCCGGTCAGCGCCGCGGCCATCAGCACGCCGAGCGAGAACACGTCGCTGCGCGCGTCCACCGGCGCGCCGCGGGCCTGCTCCGGGGCCATGTAGCCGTAGCGCCCCGTCGGACCGTCGGGCGAACGCTCGTCACCCGCGGCGGCCACGCCGAAGTCGCCGAGCTTCACCTCGCCCTCCCACGAGAGCAGCACGTTGGGCGGGCTGACGTCGCGGTGCACGACCGCGAGCGCGCGCCCCGCGTCGTCGCGCCGCCGGTAGGCGTAGTCGAGCGCGGCGGCCACCTCGCTGGCGACGAAGGCGACCGTCGGCCATGGCAGCCGCCCCCGGCGGTCGAGCAGCACGCCGAGGTCCATCCCGTCCACGTGCTCCAGCACCAGCAGGCGCCGCTGCCCGATCTCCTCCAGCCCGAGGACGGCGACGATGTTGCGATGGAGCAGCACCGCCCCCAGGCGGGCTTCGGCGAGCAGCGCTTCGACCAGCCCGGCGTCGCGCTCGTCGCGCACCACCTTGAGGACGACTCTCCGCAGGAAACCACCTGCGCCCGCCAGCTCCGCCAGGAACAGCCGTCCCATTCCTCCTTCGCCGAGCGACCGCAGGATGCGATAGCGGCCAACGTATCCAATCATCGGGAAAAGGGTATATCAGCGGAGCGCGCCTCCCGTCGAGAACGCTGTTTCCGGGAATGGTCCTTACGGAACGACCGGCAACTGTTCCGGCAATGCGGATCCAATGCCGATCGCCTCATTTGAGGTCGCAGGCGAATGGGGAAAACCGTCATTGGCGAGGAGCCGGGACCGTCAGGATTGCGCGCGCAGGAAGCGCTTCACGAAGGCAAGCGCGCCGTCGATGTCGTCGCGTCCGAGGCGGACGCGGCCGTCGAGCGGCGCCTCCTCGTCGTCGGTGACCACCGCCACCACGTCGGAGACGCCGCCGCGGCAGAGCAGCGGCAGGCCGCGCCGGTGCACCTCGATCTTCGGCGTCTCCTCGGCCTTGTAGCCTTCGACCAGCACCAGGTCGAGATCGGGCGGCAGCGACGCCACCAGCTCGGCCAGCGTGGTGGCGCGATCGGTGGCGGCGATCAGCGCGCGCTGCGTGCGCGAGGCGATCGCCACCGCGACGGCGCCGGCGCGGCGGAAGCGGAACGTGTCCTTCCCGTCGCGGTCCATCTGGAACTCGTGGGCGTCGTGCTTGAGCGCGCCCACGCGCAGCCCCTCTCCGGCGAGGCGCTCGAGGAGCCGCTCGACGAGCGTCGTCTTGCCGACGCCGGAGGGGCCGATCACGCCGAGCACCGGCGGGAGCGGGAAGGCCTCGGGCGCGCCGACGAGGAGCGCCGTCACCGCGTCGCCGGGTTCGAGCCGATCGCGTCCCGGCGGCGCGACCAGCAGGGCGTTGGTGTCGAGCGCGGCGGTCACCTGGCCGTGGCCCGCGCGCGGGGTGGCCTCGGCGCCGAGGCGGCGGACGCGGCCGCGCGCGAGGGTGGTCACGTCGCGGCCGGCGCGAAGCGGGGCGGTGAGGCGCGCGGCGACGGCGGGGCGCTGCAGATCGCGCGCGCCGAGCA
>JAJXSP010000258.1 GCA_021784515.1 Myxococcales bacterium
GGCGCGGCTTCTCGCTGCAGGTCCCGCTCGAGGTCGCGGGGCGCGCCGAGGCGGTCGGCGACATCCCGGTGGACCGCGACGGCAACGTCTACCACTCCGGCGCGGTGCTCTCGCCGCTGGCCCGCCTGGGCGTGCGCCTCGAGACGATCAAGCCGCTCGGCGGCAAGCTCACGCTGCTCGCCGAATACGAGCACGACGTGCCGACGGGCTCGTGGTCGACCGCCACGCCCATCGTCTGGTCCGGAAGGCCGAGCTGGCAGGCCCCCCTCGGATCGATTTGCGGGGGGAATCCCCCCGGCCACGGTCGGCCCCGCTTTGAGGGGCAAGCCCGCCAAAGCGGGCTGCTCCAAGCCCCGACTGGCGCCCTCGTCGGCATGCCGAGGTGCGCGAGGATGCGCGCCGCGACGGCGGGATCTTCTATCGCGGCGATGAGGTCCATGCGGCTTGCGCAGCGAGGGCATTCGAGGACGTCGAGCCCCCACGTTCGCTTCATCAACACGGACCAAGGGAGCCTGCGCTCGCGACCTTTGAGGGGCAAGCCCGCGAAAGCGGGCTGCTCCAGGCCCCGACTGTCGTCGGGGCCGGCGAGATCGTCACGGAGCGGCGCACCAGGCTTGAATTTCCTGCCCGCGCCGATCATGGCAATGGGCCAGATGGACCCGGCCGGCGACGGGATGCATTGATCGACACCTCTTCAGCGCACGAACACGTCCGTGAGCTTCCACCACGTGGGGCTCATCGTGCCCGCGGCGTATTGCGTGCAGCTCGTGCCCACGGCCAGCCCGGCGAGGGTGTTTTGCGCCTTGCGCCGCAGCACGACATTGGCGCTGCGCGGTGCGCTGCCATTCAGGCTGTGCCAGAAGTTGGTCGGCTGGTTGTCACAGCGGGTGTCGACGCCGTCGAAGGCGTCGCCATTGGCGCCGCCCATGCGCACCTGCGCGGAGATGGCGTCGACGCCCGCGGTGAAGGGGATCAAGTTGGTCGGCTCGCCGACGTCCGTCGCGTCGCCGAAGATCGACCAGCACGAGCTGCCGCCGGCGAAGGTCCAGGTGGCGCGCACCTGCGTCCAGGGGATCACGTCGGCGAGCACCAATTGATCGTGCGACGACGTGGGCTTTCCGCAGCCGCCGGCGTTGGCGTAGATTTGAGCGATCAGACCGCCGCGCCCGTCGGTGGACAGCACGGTGGTGCAATTGGCGTTCTGCTCGCCGTCGATCATCGCCGGCGTCACCAGCATCCAGCCGCCGCCGTTCTGGGTTTGATCGCAGTAGGCCGAAAAGGGGGCACCGGGGCCGGCGCCGTCGGGATCGATCGTGTAATTGCCGTCGGGCGCGGCGGGGTGGCCGAGCTTGATCGCCTGGCAGGAAGGCGCCGCGGCGCAGAGCGATGCATTGCAGATCAGGGAGCGCGCGCAGTCGTCGCCGGCTCCACAGGCTCTTCCGGCGCCGCAGCCGGAGCAGGGGCCGCCGCAGTCCACGTCGCTCTCGCCCTGATTCCTCACGCCATCGGCGCAGGTGCCGGCGACGCAGCGGCCGGCGGCGCACACCGCGTCCACGCAGTCGGCGGCGACCAGGCAGGCCTTGCCGGCGGCGCAGGGCGCGCAGGGCCCGCCGCAATCGATGTCGGTCTCGCCATCGTCCTCGAGCCTGTCGCCGCAGGTCGCCGGGGCACAGAGAGAACGGGCGCAGATCGCGGAGGCGCAGTCGGCGCCCACGCCGCACTTGCCACCGACGGGGCAGCCCGGGCAGGGACCGCCACAATCGACGTCGCTCTCACCGCCGTTTCTCACCTTGTCGGCGCACGTGGGCGCGGCGCAGTGGCCGCCATTGCACACGCCGGAGGCGCAATCGGCGCCGGCGCCACAGAGCTTGCCGACGGCGCAGGGCGCACACGAGCCGCCGCAGTCGATGTCCGTCTCGCTGCCATCCTGCGCACCGTCGCTGCACGACGCCGAGCAGGCGCCTTTCGCGCACACGCCGGTGAGGCAATCGAGGCCGAGCTTGCAGGTCTTTCCGCCGGCGCAGGCGCGACAGGCACCGCCGCCGCAGTCGACGTCGGTCTCGAAGCCATCTTTCACTCCATCCTGACAATGGGCGAGCCAGGCGCCGGCCAGATCGGGCGAGGGTGACAAATCGGGTGAAGAGGACAAATCGGGGAGCGTCGCCCAATCCGGAATCGTCGACAGATCGGGAACGGGTGGCGAGGCCTGATCGGTCTCCTCCGCGAGATCCGGTGCAAAGAGATCGATGACCGCGAGATCGGCGATCGAGCGATCGGGCGGCGAGGAGTCCGGCACCGACAAATCCACCGGGGGCGAACTCACCTGCGCCGCGTCGACGACGGCGGCGCCGTCGGTGGCCGGCGCGAGCGGGCCGCAACCGGCCCCCAGGGAGACCGCCGCCAACAACATTCCTCGAACGACAAGGCAGTTCATCGCGGGGGATTCTCGCGGGCGCCGGGCACTTCGAGGATCGGCCAGCTGGCGCGGGGCAGATCGCCTTGCGGGCCAATCTGCGAAACGGGGATCTCCATGAAACCGAGGGCGACGGCGGGCGAGCCGGGCGCGAGGCGATAATCATCGTGCGCGGCGTCGAGGAACAAGGGGTCGGCGATCACGCTGCTTTGATCGAAGCCGCGCTGTTGCCAGTCGGCGAAGGGCTCAAGCGCGCCTTCTTCCGACACGGTGATTGGTTTTCCGCCAAAGAAGTACAGGTTGCCGTCGATGGCGGTGGTGGCCTCGTCGAGGCCGCTGGTGCGGTAGAGCGGAACGCCGTCGGCGCTCCACGCGACGAGGTTCGACTCGGCCCGATTGCCGGACATCGTCCCGCCCACTTGCGCCGAGGTGATCGAGGCCAGGTTCGGATAGCGCTGCTCATAGAGCGGCCCGTCGGCGCGGCGTTGTTGGAGGATGGCCCACATCGCGGGGAAGAACTGCATCGCCGCCATGCTCTGCGGCGGCCAGGCGCCAAAGAGGATGGCCTCGCTGCCGAGCGGGTCGACGACGACGTTGTTGTAGAGCAGGTTGTCGCGGCCGCTGTGCACGTAGAGCCCGGCGCGATAGGTGCGGGCCACGAGGTTTCCATAGACGACGGCGCCGCTGGTGAAGTCGTCGAGGTAGATGCCGAAGGTGTAATAGGGATAGACGAGTTGGCCCTGCGGGAATCCCACGCCGCCGCAGTCGCTGGCGAAGTTGTAGCGGAAGGTGTCGCCGCGCTGGGTCCAGTCGCGCGTGTCGATGTAGATGCAGCCGGAGTCCTGCGTTTCGAGGTTGACGTGGCGAACCCGGTTGTATTCCACGAGGTGATCGTTGCCGCCTGCGGTGATCCCGATGCGCGGGTGATCGTGGATCAGGTTGTGCGAAACGATGTTTCCCACGCCGGCGACGCTGACGGTGCCATAGCCCGAGAGGCCCTTGTTGAGCGCGCCGGTGTGGTGAACGTAATTGTTCGTGGCGAAGTTGGCGGCGGGGGTGAGGGTTTTTGGATCGCCGCCGCTGATGGCGATTCCTCCGGCGCCGGTGGCGTAGACGTCGTCGCCGAGCGCACCGCTTCGCGCGCCGCCGTTCACGGCGATCCCCGTGATTCCCACGTTGCGCACGGTGCAGGCGCGCACCACGACGTTGCTCGCGCCGCTCACGTCGATGCCGTCGCCGGTGGCTCCGTCGATGACGAGCCCGTCGAGGATGATGTCGCTCGGCGGATGTGGCGCGTTGGGCTCGGGCGCGATCTGGATCACCGGCCGCGCGGTGGGCACGACCACGGTGCCCTTTTGCAAATCCGACGGCGGCCAGAAGTAGAGCGCCTGCGCGGCGGCGTCCCAATACCACTCGCCGGGTTGATCGAGCTCCTCGAAGACGTTCTCGAAGAAATACCGATTCCAGGGCACCAGCGGATAGCTCGCTCTCGCGGCGAGCTGCATGGCGCGCGTGGAGTCGTAGGCGACGTTCGGATCGAAGCTCACCGTGCCCGAGACGAGATCGATGCCCTTCACGGCGAGTCGATTGTTCCAATAGACGGGGCCTGGAAACATGCTGACGACGGCCAGCTCGGGGTGGGCCCAGGCGTGCAACGTGCCCGGCTGGGCGTGAAAGCCGAGCTGGGGATCGGGCAGGCCATTGACGTCGGCGACGAAGAGAAATCCTTTGGAATAGGCATTCGGATCGGCGTTGGGATAGCGGGCCAGCGTCATGCGCTGGCCGTTGAAGTAGAGCTGATCGAAGTGGGTGTTCTTGAAGGCGGGGTCGCCGGAGAGATCGGCTTTGTAGAGGGGGCCATTGTCGTAGAGGGCGAAGCCCGCGATGGGTCTTCCACCGACGAGAATCGGGGTTTCGCCGGGCATGGCGGCATAGCGTGCGGGCAGACCCGGCGCGCCGGAGTCGGGCGAGTTGAGAACGAAGGTCTGCGGGAGGTAATAGGTGCCGCCGCGCAGGATGACTTGCGCGCCGCCGCCGGGGGCGAGCCGGCGCGCGGCGTCGCGGGCTTCGGCGAGCGTGGCGAGCGGGCCGTCGGTCATTCCCGGGTTGGGGTCGGGCAGTCGCCCCGACCATGCGTCGTTTCCGACGGTGGAGACGTAGAGCGTGAGCGGCTGCGCGAGATCCGGCGCAGTGGTGAGATCGGGCGGCGGGATCAAATCCGGGGAGGCGAGATCGGGCGCCTCCCCGAAATCGGGGATGGCGGAGGAATCGAGAGGCACGGAGGCGTCGGTGGGCGCGGAGCGATCCGGCCAGTCCGCTTCATCGGGCGCGGCGACGAGGTCGGGGATCGCGGCGGCGTCGGGCGGCGTCGCGGCGTCGGGGACGGCGGCGCCGTCGACGGAGCTGGAGCCGCCGCAGCCGGCGAGCGCCGCGAGCAGCAGGAGCGCGAGCAGTGGGCGCATGGCGAGGCGGCGAGCATACCGCACGGCGCACGCCTCAGGCCGTCGCTCGAGGCGCGGCGCGAGCACGCGATGGTGGTGGCGGTCGGCGTGCCCGTGGTGATCGGCGGCGACGGGCTCGACGGCCGGGCGCTCGCCTCGCTGGAGGCGATGGTCCCCGCCAGCATCCTCGGCGGGCCGGCGTTCGTGTCGATCGCCTCGCTGCGCTTCCCGCGCGCCACCGCGCTGTACTCGATGGTCGTCGCGCGGCGCGGCCACACCGCGACGCTGCTCGCCGACGGCCGCGTGCTGATCCTCGGCGGCCTCGACTGCGCGGGCCAGCCGCTCGATGTCTCAGGTCATGTTGGCAGAGAGGGCGAGGCGGCTTTGGCCTTCGGACGCATCGAACCTCACCGCGGGCTCGAATTCGGCTAGCGCGAACCGCGCGGATGCACCAGCCTCCAACAAGGGAAGTTTCGGCGCTGGGCCGGCACGACCTGGACCACCATTGGCGAAGCGGAGGCTCCGTTGGACCAGCGCGATCGATCTGCGGGCATTCTGGGAGGACGGTGGTTCGCCCTTCGTGTGCTCGCCGCGCTCACGCTCGCGATCTTCGTGGTCGAGGGCGGGATCATGCTGCTGTTCTTCCAAGGCCAGACGGTTCGCTACGACTTCGTCGATGCCTGTTGGGATGCCGCCCTCCTGGTCGCCATCGTCTTTCCCCTCCTTTATTTCCTCGCCTACCGCCCCCTGCTCCGAGACCACCAGGAGCGGCGGCGGGCCGAAGAGGCGCTGCGCGAGAGCGAGCGGCTGCTCGCCGGCATCGTCGAGCGGGCGCCCGCGTTCGTCTGCGTCCTGCGCGGCCCCCAGCACGTCTTCGCGCTGGCCAACGAGAAGTATTTCGAGCTTGTGGGGCGGCGCGACCTCGTCGGCAAGGCCCTCCTCGATGCCCTGCCCGAGCTCGCGAACTCTCCATTCCCCGGGATCCTCGATCGGGTCTATCGCACCGGCGAGGCACTCGAGGCGAGAGACGTTCCGGTGGTGCTGGCGCGAGGGCGCGGGGGGCGGCTGGAAGAGCGGTGGGTGGACTTTGTCTACCTGCCGCAGCGCGACCCGAATGGCGCAGTCTCCGGCATCCTGGTCCACGGCGTCGATCTCACGGCGCGCAAGCGAGCCGAGGAGGAGCTCCGGACGGCCGACCGGCGCAAGGACGAATTCCTGGCGATGCTGTCCCACGAGCTGCGCAATCCGCTGGCGCCGATCCACAGCTGCCTCCACATCCTCGACCGGTGCGCGCCCGGCAGCGAGCAGGCGGTGCATGCCCGGGCGGTGATCGGGCGGCAGGTCGAACAGATGACCCGGCTGGTCGGTGACCTCCTCGACGTCACCCGGATCGCCCACGCGAAGATCCACCTCCGGCGCGAGCGACTCGACCTCTGCGAGGTCGTCGGCCGCACGGCCGACGACGCCCGCTCGTCGTTCACCACCCGGAACATCGAGTTGGGCATCGATCGCCCCCCGGCGCCGATGTGGGTGGACGGCGACGGGACTCGACTGGCTCAGGCATTCGGGAACCTTCTCCACAACGCCGCCAAGTTCACGCCGGAGGGCGGTCGCGTCTTCGTGACGCTCGAGCAGGAGGGAGAGGCGGCGGTCCTACGGGTCAGCGACACGGGCGTGGGGATCGCGCCCGACCTCTTGCCTCATCTGTTCCAGCCGTTCACGCAGGCGGATCGCAGCCTCGATCGAAGCGGTGGCGGCCTCGGCCTCGGCCTCTCTCTCGTCAAGAGTCTGATCGAGCTGCACGGGGGCGAGGTCCAGGCGCGCAGCGACGGGCTTGGCCGAGGCGCCGAATTCACGCTGCGCCTGCCGCTCGCGACCGAGCCCGCCCCTGCGGTGGAGTCGCCGTCGGAAGCGAAGGCGGCGGCGAGCGTCCCGGCCCGCCGGGTGCTGGTCATCGAGGACAACGCGGATGCGGCGACGAGCCTGAAGGATGTGCTGGAGCTCGACGGGCACGAGGTGGCGCTCGCCTTGACGGGCCCCGAGGGCCTGGCGACGGCACGCAGCTTCGCGCCCGACCTGGTGCTGTGCGACATCGGGCTCCCGGCGATGGACGGCTACGAGGTCGCGAAGGCATTCCGCGCCGACCGCGCGCTTCAAGACATCCCGCTGGTCGCGCTGACAGGCTATGCCACGGCCGAAGACCAGAAGAAGTCGGCCGCCGCCGGCTTCGACCGGCATCTCGCCAAGCCGGTCGACATCGGCACCCTCGGGCGAATCCTGGCCGACCTGCCGCGCCATGACGGCGGCGGCGAACGTCACGACACGTCGGGGGGACGGATTTGACGTTCGGCGACGTCCGCGTGTTTTGTTTCTTTGCCCCGCCCGCCCCGGCTCCCGGTCGGCCCCACCCGCACGCGAAGAAACGAAACACCGTCCCCCCAGCGTGTGGTGACGCCCGCGACGCCCGAAAGACTGCGTGAGGCGGCTTGGGCCTTCGGACGTCCGTGACGTCCGAGAGGCAAGGACGGCGACTGCGCGAGCAACCACTGCATCATCGCCATCCCGGGAGCACCCGGCGTCTGCATGTGACGCGAGCGCCGGCGCGCCCGCGCCGCCACCACGTCGTGACGGTGGACGCGGTCCACCGGCGCCGGCGTGGAACAATTCGCTGCACCGGTACTGCCGCCGGATGCGATAGAGTCTCGCTCAATGTCCCTTTTCGCCGAACTGTGGCAGGCCTCTCCTCCGGTCGGTGGTTCGCGGCGTGGATTTCCTCGCGACGCACGTGTCGTGGAGCGCGACGTAGCAGCGGTCGCACCGTTGCCGCCAATACGGCCACTCGTGCTTGCGGCGTTGCTCTCGTTCGCGTCGGCTGTTCACGCTCAAGTGGTCATCGCCCCACTGTCGCCGCCGGACGGAGCGGCCTCGCCGGCGAGCGAGGACGTCATCACGTTGCGCGACGGCACCATCCTGCGGGGCCACGTGACCGAGCTGCGCCCAGGCGATCACGTCGAGATCGTGCTGCTCGATGGACGCCCGCGGACGATCTCCTGGAATGACATCGGCGCGTCGAGCGGGCCCTCGTTCCCGGTGCATGAGTCCGATCGGGTGGCGCGCTGGCTCCACCCCTCGCCGGGTCGCGTGCCGGTGCTGCTCGATGCGCCGCGGCCGATCGCAGTCGGAGTCCTGCGGCTGCGCCCGGCGATCGGCCAAAGTTCGATGACCTTCGACGACGACGAGGGCGACGTCTCGCAGCTCAACGTCAATTACCAATCGCGTAGCGGTGTTGTCGTGTGCCCTGCGACGCCGTGCCGAATCTACGCGCGTCCCGGGCCGCTCAGGCTACAAGCGAGCGGCGAGGACGTGCTGAGCTATTCGGCCGACCTCGACGTCCCGCCGAGTGGCGTCCGAGTGGCGCTGCGTACCCCGAATGTGGCCCGCCGCCGGTGGGGCACACTGCTGGCACTGCAGGGCGCGGCGGCGCTGGTCGCCGGCGCTGTGATGGTGGGGATCGGCGCGGCCCAGCCGGCACCACCGGCACCTGTGTTCCCGGGCGAGATGCCGCTGCCCGATCACAGGGGAACCTACTACGGCATCGGCGGCGCGATCATCGGCCTGGGCGCGCTCATGCTCGTGCCGGGCGTCGTGTTGTGGGCGACCAATCGCCGCGGCATCGCCTCGGTCACGCCGCTGTCCGACGGCATTCGCTTCTGACACCGAATGGTTTGCCCGGTCCACACCGAGCCCAGCATCGACTGACTGAGAGCGCCCCCTTCATAGGCAGGCTCTTGGTCGGCGAGCGCGCTCGCCGCCATCGTCGTCGCGGCGTCGAGCAGCCACGCTCAACGGACGCAACGCACTCGGTTCAGACTGACCGCGCTGTCGAAGTACGTGAGGCCGTAGGTGAAGTTGACGTACCACGCGCTGGAGGCACCGTACGCCAGCGG
>JAJXSP010000259.1 GCA_021784515.1 Myxococcales bacterium
CGGCGGCTCGCCCGACCTCGCCGGCGGCGGCTGTCCCGGCAAGAACCTCGCTTCCGATCCGATGAACTGCGGCGCCTGCGGCAACGTGTGCAAGAGCGCGCACGTCGCGACGAACGCCTGCGCGAACGGGCAGTGCGCCGTCGGCATGTGCGCCCCCGGCTACTTCGACGTCAACGCGATGGCCTCCGACGGCTGCGAGTGCCAGCAGAGCGCGCAGGAGACACCCGCCTCGAAGCAGTGCGCCGGCGCCATCGCCGCCGGCGAGGTGACCGACGCCATGGCCTCGATGATCGAGATCGACGGCAACATCGTCCCGCGCGACAACGAAACCTGGTACGAGATCCGCTCCACCGACGATCCCGAGCCTGACGGCGGCTGCAACAACTACCACCTCAAGATCACATTCGCCGACAACCCGAAGACGCAGTTCCGGTTCGACCTCTTCTACGCCGACTGCACCACGCCCGCCTCGTGCAACGGCATGGGCGAGGGACCGAGCGGGCTGACCGACTACGACTTTTCCGCCTCCGGCGCGCCCGGCGATGGCGAGTGCCCCTGCACGAACAGCGCGACGCCCCCGGCGGGCCAGCACCAGTGCCAGGACCACTCGCAGACCGTCCGCCTCCGGGTCTACCGCGACCCGAACGCGCCACTGACCTGCGACAGCTACAAGCTGCTCATCACGAACGGGATGTAGCGGGGGACGGCGACCGGCGTCGCTCGCATCGTCCCAAAACGAACGCGGCCGGCTCCCTCGGGGAACCGGCCGCGTGGCGTTTGCGTGGTAGGAGGATCAGGCCTTGCCGGCCTGGTAGCTCATGCTGTCGATGTAGAGGTCGACCTTCGCCATCCGGATCGCCGCGCCGCCCGCGTCGTGCTTGTCGAGGCTGACGCCGGTGATGCCGACGCCGTCGAACGAGAGCGTCATCAGCGTCTCGGTGCAGGTGGAGTCGAGGAACTCGAGCGAGCCGGTGGTCTCGTTCTTGTGGTCGTGCTCGCCGTCGCCGACGAAGGTCTTCCACCACTTCATGAACGGCGCGACGTAGGTCTCGGGCAGCGAGAGCGAGAGCGTCGGCATCTCGATCCGCCCGACCTCCTTGCGCGCCCACAGCTCGTTGCCGATCGGGTTGTCGATGATGTTCTGCTTGATCGTCAGCCCCTCGATCTTCGTGACGACCCGCGTGACGTCCTTGTCGATCTTCTCGAGGTTGAGGCGGAAGTTCGCCGGCACGAACTTCTTCTGCTGCTTCAGCTCCGCGGGTGGCACGCTGCCGCCGCCGCCCGACGCGTACTCCATGTACTCGGGGGCGATCTTCACGCTGATGTAGGCCGGCCCGCTGGCGGTGGCGTCGAGCGCGGGGAAGGAGATCTCGCTGATGAGCGCTTCCTTGAAGGTGCGCCGCGCGCGCTCCTTGCCGTCGAAGTCGTAGGCCACGATGGCGCCCGAGCGGCGCTGGTAGTTGTTGTCGATCGAGGCCTTGATCCAGTCCCAGAACTCGCGGGTCATCGAGGTGCCGACCTGGAGCGTGATGTCCTCGAACTTCTGCCGCCCCGGGTAGCTCGTCACAAGCCCGTCGCCGCCGATCTGCTCGCCGACCGGCTCCGCCTTGAAGTTGCCGCCGTCGACGGAGGCGAGCACGCCGACGCGCCCCTTGCCATCGAACTCGAGCGCGAACCGCGCCGCGCCGTAGGCCCGCTTGCCCTTGTCGGTGCCGAGGCCCTGATTGGTGTTCGCCATGAAGTCCTCTCCGCTGGAAGCGGATGGTAGCCTACCGCCGAAATTATCGGCAACGGAGGCGAATGGTTGCTAGCGGGGTCCGGGGCCACCAAAACTTGAAGCGCCCGCCCGATCTGCTACCAAGGAGAACGATGAAGCGACTCGCCATCCTCCTCCTCGCCGCCCTGGTCCTCGTTCCGGCCGCCGCCGACGCTGCGAAGAAGCACAAGCGCGCCCGACGCACGGTGCGCGACCGACCGGTCGCCGTCTACACCCGCGGCGGCCTGCCGAACATCCAGGCGCAGGCCGCCGTGGTGGTGGATCTCGACGGGGGCAAGGAGCTGTTCCAGAAGAACCCCGACGAGGTGCGGCCGATCGCCTCCATCTCGAAGTTGATGGCGATGATGGTGGTGCTCGACCGCAAGCTCGATCTCGACAGCATCACCGAGGTCCTCGACAGCGACCGGCTGCTCGCGCGGCGCGGCGCCCGCTCGCGGCTGCCGGTGGGCGCGAAGTTCACCAACCGCGACCTGCTCCACGCGGCGCTGATGGCGTCGGACAACCGCGCGGTGCCGGCGCTCGGACGCGCGGTCGGCCTCGACCCGCCGGCGATGACCGCGGCGATGAACCAGAAGGCGACCCAGCTCGGCCTCAAGAGCACCTCCTTCGGCGACCCGACGGGGCTCGACGAGCGCAACCGCTCGACACCGCGCGAGGTGGCGAAGTTCCTCACCGCCGCGCTCAAGGTGCCGCTCATCTCCGAGATCACGCGCAAGTCGCACTACGTCGCGCACAGCGTCGGCGGCAAGCGTAACCGGGTGGTCGAGTACACCAACACCGACGTGATCGCGCGCGGCTCGCGCTACGACGTGCTCGGCGGCAAGACCGGCTACACCGACCTCGCCGGCTACTGCCTGGCGATCGCGGCGCGGCTCGACAAGACGCGGCAGGTGGCGATGGTCTTCCTCGGCGCGCACGGCAAGCTCACGCGCTTCGGCGACTTCACGCGCGCCGCGCAGTGGATCGCCGAGAAGAAGCCCGGCGAGGCGACGACGGCGACGCGAGCGTTGTAGCGATGCGCCTCGCGCCGATCGCGGCGCTCCTGCTCGTCCCGTCGCTGGCGGCGGCGGATGGCTGCCCGCACGCCTTCGTCCCCTTCCGCGTCGGCACCACCTGGCTCTATCGCGTGGGCGGGGCGCCGGCGGGTCACGCGCTGACGCTGCGGCTGCGCGTGGAGGCGTCCTACAAGGAGCGCGGCGCCGAGGTGGCGGAGGTCTCGTCGCAGCTGCTCGACGCCTCCGCGACGGGCGAGCGCGTGCTGGCCGACGTGAAGCAGGAGTACCGCTGCGACGGCAACGGGCTGCACATGAACCAGGGCGTGCCGGATGGCGTCACCGGGCCCGGCGGGGAGCGCCTCGACATGGAGGTGATCGCGCAGCACGGGGTGACGCTGCCGCCGGCCGACGCGCTCGCGCCCGGCGTGGCGTGGACGGAGCAGGTGTCGATGCGCCTCAAGCGCCCGGGGGGCAAGGAGCCGGTCGCCATCGAGCGCAGCGCGAAGCTGCAGCTCGCCGACGCGGGCAGCCTCACCGTCGGGGCGGGCACGTTCGACGCGATCCACGTCGTCTCGCGCGAGACGCTCACCATGCCGGGCGGAGCGCCCGAGGTCCGCAAGGCCGAGCTCTGGTACGGCCGCGGCGCCGGCATGCTCCGCGCCCGCACCAGCGACGGGACGCTCGAGCTGGTGAAGTTCACGCCCGGGCGGTGATCTCACCGCCGCGGTCGGGCAGGCCCACCGCGAGCGCCGCGACGATCAGGATCGGGTGCATCGCGGAACCACCTCGGCCATGGTGACCCGATCTTGGAACGCATGATCGAACCCGACGATCTCGACGGCGACGGCGACGAGGAGGGCGCGCCCGATGGTGCCCCGCTCACCGACGGCCACCGCCCCAGCCACCTGCGCGTGATGGCCTTCGACGCGCAAGGCCGCCCGGCGGTGCTCGAACACCGCTTCCCCGTCGAGGGCGAGTGCCACGGCTGGCGCCTCGACCGCTTCCTGCAGAAGAAGATGCCGCGGCTGTCGCGGGCGCGGATCCAGCGCGTGATCCACGGCGACCTCGACGTCGACGGGCGTCCGGTGCGCAAGCCCGCGGCGACGGTGCTGACCGGGCAGGTGGTCGCCTTCCGCCGTCCGGCGCCGCCCGAGCCCGAGGTGGTGCGCGACGTGAGCGTGCTCCTCGAGGACCCGGCCTTCTTCGCCTTCGACAAGCCGGCCGGCCTGCCGATGCACCCGACGGCGCGCTACCACTGGGGCACGCTGACCGCGCTGCTGCGCGAGCGGTTCCCGACGGAGACGCTCTACATCGCGCACCGCCTCGACCGCGAGACCTCGGGCGTGCTGCTGGCGGCGCGCTCGCGCGAGGCCGCCGTCTCGCTCAAGCGCGCCTTCGCCCGCCGGCTCGTCGAGAAGCGCTACCACGCCATCGTCCACGGCGCGCTCGACGAGGAGCGCCTGATCGACGCGCCGCTCGGGCTCGGGGGGCGGCGGGTGCGCGTGCAGATGGCGGTGCGCCCCGTCGAGGAGGGCGGGCTGCCGTCGCGGACGTGGGTGCGGCCGCTTGGGCGCCACGGCGCCTACACGCTCGTCGAGGCGCGCCCCGAGACTGGACGCCAGCACCAGATCCGCGTGCACCTCGCCCACATCGGGCTGCCGATCGTCGGCGACAAGCTCTACCCCGACGACGAGCCCTTCATCGAGTGGAGCGACAACGGCCCGTCGGAGGAGCTGGTGGCGCGGCTCGGGCTGCCTCGGCACGCGCTCCACGCCGCGCGCATCGGGTTCCCGCACCCGACGACCGGCGCCCGCGTCACCGTCGAGAGCCCCCTGCCCTCCGACCTCGCGGCTTTTCTCGCCGTCACTCGGCCGGAGTGATCTCCATCCGCGCCTGCGGCGTCGAGGGCGCGAGCAGCAGCGAGCCCGGCAGCGCGCGCAGCAGGTCGCGCACGCCCGGCACGGCGGCCAGCGCGGCGGCCTCGCGCTCGTCGGCGTGGACGCCCAAAAGCCGCAGCAGCTGGCCGACCAGGGTCGACGGCTCGTCGGGCGTGCCGCGCAGCTCGACCGCCTCCCACTCGCCGAGGCCGGCGCGCCGCTTCGCCTCGACGACGGCGTCCATGAAGCCGCCCAGGTGGTCGACCAGCTTCACCTCCTTCGCCTGCGCACCGGTCCACACGCGGCCTCGCGCGATCTTGTCCACGTCGGCGTGGCTCATCCCGCGCGCCGTGGCGACGGCGTCCACGAAGCGGTCGTAGTAGTAGCGCAGCTTCTCGAGGATGAGGCGCCGCTCCTCGTCGGTGTAGGGGCGCCACAGGCTCTCGATGTCGGCGTGGGCGCCGCGCTTGTTGATCTCGAACGAGACGCCGAGCTTCGCCGCCAGCCCGCTCACGTCGAACTTGCCGGTGAAGATGCCGATCGAGCCGGTGATCGTCGACGGCGCGGCGAAGATCGCGTCGCAGCCCGCGGCGACGAAGTAGCCGCCCGAGGCCGCGGTGTCGCCGAACGAGCAGACCACCGGCTTCACCTTGCGCGTGCGGGAAAGCTCGCGCGCGATCAGGTCGGAGGCGAGCGCGCTGCCGCCCGGGCTGTCGACGCGCACGACGATCGCGCGCACGTTCGGATCGGCGCGCGCGGCGGCGATCGCCTCGAGGATCGTGCGGTGGCCGACCAGGCGGCGGTCGAGGATCGGGATGGTGATCGACTTGCCGTCGACGATGTCGCCGTCGATGAACAGCACCGCCACCTCGGGCGGCTGCCACGAGCGCGGCCGACGGGTGCGCGTGTCGACGGGGACGGAGTCCACGTGGTGCCCGAGCAGGTCGCTGATGTCGTCCTCCACCTCGTCGCCGTGCTTGAGCGCGTCGACCAGGCCGGCGCGCTTCGCCTCGACGGCGGTGAAGGGGCCCGCGTCGACGAGCGCGCGCATCTTCGTGGCGTCGATGCGCCGCGCGGTGGCGAGGCGGCCGACGAGGCGGTCCCACACGTCGTCGAGGATCGACTTGCGCACCATCGCCGCCTCGGGCGACGGGCCGGTGCGCGTGTACTGCTCGGGCGCCGACTTGTACTCGGCGATCTTCACGAAGTCGGCCTGCACGCCGAGGAGATCGAGCGAGCCCTTGAAATAGAGGGAGGTCGAGGAGAGCCCGACGAGGCGCAGGCCGCCGGCGGGATCGAGGTAGAGCCGCTCGGCGGCGGCGGCGACGTAGTAGGCCTTCGTGTTCAGCTCGGCGCCGTAGGCGTAGACGTGCTTGCCCGCCGCGCGCAGCCGCAGCAGCTGGTCGTGCAGCTCGTCCATCGTCGCCCAGGCGCCGTCCACGTCGCCGAGCACCAGCACCACGCCATCGGAGCGGCCGTCGCGCTCGAGGCGGCGAAGGTGGGCCAGCAGCGCGACGTGGGCGCGGTCGCTCCCCGCCACGTCGATGCGCTCGAGGCGACGGCGCGTGATCAGCGCGGGGTAGCGATCGCCCGAGAGCCGAACGACCGCCGAGCCGCCCTGCAGCGTGTGGCCGAGCGGCGTGTTGCCGAAGTGGACGTAGCCGCCGGCGCCGACGCGCGCGAGGTCCAGCTCCAGGCCCGCGGTGGCGCGCACGTCGAGGACCGACGCACCCGTCTCGTCGGTGAGGTCGTTGCGCAGCTCGACGTTGCCGCGCAGCACCAGCCCGGCGACGGGCGAGGCCGAGAGGCGGAAGCGCGGGCTGATGTCGCCGCGCCGTTCGCCGAAGCGAGCCGCCGCCGCCACCTCGAGGTGGTCGTCGCCGAGCGGGCGCCACGCCACCTCGGGCTCGTAGACGCGCTCCACGCCGAGGCCCTGGAACGACGGCGACGGGAGATCGCGGAGCACGATGCCGACGGCGAAGAAGCGCCCGAGGCGCGACGTGGCGGCGACGTCGACGGTGTCGAGGCCGCCGCCGCCCGGCGTCGAGCCGAGGAAGATGTGCGAATAGGTCACGCCCAGCGAGAGCTGCGCCAGCGGGCGGAAGGCCGCCGACAGCGAGAGCTTGCCGCCGTCGCCGTACGGGAAACCGTCGGGCGGGCGCACCGACTGGATCGCCGCACCGACGGCGATGCGGTCGAAAAACGGCAGCGGCGTGCCGAAGTAGAGCGCGTCGCCCCGCCCGCCGCGGAGGCCGCTCCCGTCCATCTCGGTGTGGAGCGCCATCAGGCTCCACGACGGCAGGAAGCCCAGCTCGGCCGGATCGACCTCGACGGCGGTCGCCTCGTTGCCGCCCGCGACGGCGGGCACCGGCACGGCGACGCCGACGGTGGGCGACTCGCCGCACGGCTGGAAGGGACCGCAGGCCGGCACCTGTGCGGCCGCCCGTCCAGCGACGAGCAGCAGCGCCGCGGCGACGAGACACGAGTTGCCGCGCAGGGGCCGGCGCCCTCGGCCTGCGCCCGCTCGGCTGGCCGCCCTTCGCCCCGGCTCCGGTCGCATGGGGGGCGGATGATAGCACGCGCTTGACGCGCCGCCGGCGGTGCGGTATCAAGCTGCCGACTTCGACCCCGCGGGCGTGTAACTCAGTGGGAGAGTGCCATCCTCACACGGTGGAAGTCGCTGGTTCGAACCCAGCCACGCCCACTCCGATCTCCGCACGCGACGGCCAGTTCCGAGATTCCTTCGGACTGGCCGTTGTCGTTTTCGGCCGCTTCACCCGACTCTTCACCCGACTTGGCGACAGGAAGCGCGTTCTCCGGCGCCTCATCGCGCGTCTTGGGCGCGGCCTTGGGGTTCGCCGGCTGCGATGGGGGCGCGCCGACCGGCGCCGGCAACGCGAGCAGCACGACCCTCTCGAGCCCCTCGCGCTGCTCCTCTGGCCGCACCGTCGAGTAGCGCTTGTCCATCGCCTCGGTGACGTGGCCGGAGATCGAGCCCTCGACGATCTTCTGGAGGCCGGCGGCGCGGGAGAGGTCCTTGAACGTGCGGCGCATCGCCCGCGGCGTGACGCGGTACGTGAGGCCGATCTCCTCGCCGACGCGCTCGAAGACATCGTCGAGCACCGAGGCGGAAAGGAAGCCGCCCTTCGCCGACGGAAAGAGCAGCTCGCACTCGCCCTCCTTCGTGCCGGGCTTGCAGAACTCCGCGACGTGGCGTCGGAGCACCTCGACCATCGCGGCCGGCAGAGCGATCCGCTGGTCCTTGGCAGTCTTCGTCTTCTCCATGACCTCGGCGCGTCGCGTGTGCGAGCGGCGGATGAGGATCAAGTTCTCGTCCCACTTCACGTCAGGGGCCGCCCCCTTCCGGCGCAACGGGCGCATCGAGGACGGACGCAAGCCAGTGACGAGGCCGAGCGTGACCATCGCTGCGCGCTGAGGAAAAAGCGCGTTGACGGCGATCAGGAAGCGGGGCACGTCCTCCGGCTTGAGGCTGTTCGGTGACTCATCGGTGTAGGTGCGGTGCGTCGACGCGTCGATGTCCTTCACGCCCGTCATCGGATCGCGCGACAGCCCCAGCTCCTCGGTCGCCGCCACCGTCACCACCCGCAGGACGCGCAGCCAGCCATTGATGGTGTTCGGGGAGTAGCGGCGGCCCTCACGCTTCTGGATCGGCTCGCCGTTCGCCTTCGCGTCCTCGACGCGCTTCTTCTGCCACTTGGTCAACGGCACGTCGGCGACGGCCTGCGCCGCCTTCCAGTTTTCGATGTCGATCTTGGAGAGCGCGTCAAGGAAAAAGTCGCCGAACGCAGGGATGAGGTGGTTCTCAAGCACGTCGCGCCAGCGATCACGGGTCTTCGCCGACGCCAGCTCGCCGAGGGCAACGCGACGCTCAACGAAGCGCGCGACGAATTCGGAGAAGCGCGTCCTCTCGGGCTTCATCGTCGGGCCGTCGAGCACGCGCTGCCGCTCCTCCGCCAGCCACGCCGACGCGGCCGCTGCGTCTACTGCGTCCAGCACGCGGTTGATCTCCCGCTGCGCATTCCGCTCATCGTGATCACCCAGATCGCTCCATCGTGATCGCTCGGATCGGTCATCGTGATCGGAGCGCAGCGACGCTGGACTGTTCACTTGTCGGTCGAGGTGGTCTC
>JAJXSP010000260.1 GCA_021784515.1 Myxococcales bacterium
TTCCCGTTCCCGTTCCCGTTCCCGTTCCCGTTCCCGTTCCCGTTCCCGTTCCCGTTCCCGTTCCCGTTCCCGTTCCCGTTCCCGTTCCCCGTTCCTCCTCGCGGCGCGTTCTCCGTCGGTGACGGCGGGCGGACCACCTGCCATTTGGAAAGTCAATGATGGTTTTTCTTGACACATAGACCTACATGTAGGACAAGGTGGTTGAACGCACGTTGGGAGAGCCGACATGCTCCACCTCAGCCGCCGCCGCCTCTTCTGCCTCCACCTCAGCGATCTGATCGTCGCCGTCGTCGGGTTCACCGCCGACGTCGCGGCCCCGGAAAAGGCGCTCGCCGCGCCGAAGCTCGCCATCGCCGCGCACGAGCCGGATCACCACAGGCCGAGCGTGACGCTCGATCACGTGCGCAAGCGACCCGAGGGGTACGTCGCCGATCTCGGCGGCGACGCGCACGCGGAGCTGACCTTCGACCCGCGCCTCCAGGCGCTCGCCGAGAAGGTGCTCCACGACCACCACGCCCCCTACGGCGCGGCGGTGCTCTTGTCGGTCGACGACGGGAGGGTGCTGGCGATGGCCGGGCGCTCCGAGGCGGAGCCGGCCAAGTCGTCGGCCGAGCTGTGCACCACGCCCTGGGCGCCCGCCGCCTCGGTGTTCAAGGTCGTCACCGCCGCCGCGCTCATCGAGAAGGGCGTCAAGCCGGGCACCGAGGTCTGCTACCACGACGGCGTGCACTCGGTGGAGGCGTCGAACCTCGCCGCGCAGCCGCGCCTCGACCGCGCCTGCAATTCGCTGGCGTACGCCATCGCCAAGTCGCAGAACGCGATCGTCGCGCGCCTCGCGCACGAGCACCTCGACGCGGCGACGCTCGGCCGCATGGCGCACGCGCTCGGCTTCGGCGAGCGGCTGACGGCCGACGTGCCGGTGACGCCGTCGACGATCGAGATTCCCGAGGGCGACCTCGCCTTCGCGCGCACCGCGGCCGGCTTCTGGAACACCACGCTCTCGCCGCTCCACGGCGCGGTCCTCGCGGCGACGATCGGGCGCGGCGGCGTGACCCCGCCGGTGCGGGTGGTCGATCGCATCGTGCGGGGCACCTCGGTGACCGTGCCGCCGCCGGGCGAAGCGCGTCGCGTGCTCCCCGAGAAGTCGGCCCGCACGGTCGGCGCGATGATGCTCGGCACCACGGAGTTCGGCACCGCGAAGCTCGGCTTCCACGACGGGCGCGGCCGTCGGATCCTGCCGGTGTCGGTGGCGGGGAAGACCGGCTCGCTGAACCGCAAGGAGGGCCCCTTCCTCGCCTACTCGTGGTTCGTCGGCTACGCGCCGGCCGCCCACCCCGAGGTCGCCGTCGCCGTGCTCCTCGGCAACGGTTCGGGCAAGGACGCCCGCGCCAACAAGCTCGCCCGCGAGCTGCTCGAGGGCTACTTCCACCACGCAAGCGGCAAGAAGGTGATGGTCGCCGCACGGTAGCGCTCGGCGATCCGCGTAGAATCCCCGCGGATGGTTCGGGCCGCCGTACTCCTCTCGCTCTTCTCCTCGCTCGCTGACGCCGCTCCGGCGCGGCCGGGCTGCCCCACCGCGACCGCTCGCCAGCGCTACCTGGACGGGCGAAAGCTCCTCGCGCGTGGCGACGCGGCCGCCGCGGTGGAGCAGCTCGACCGGGCGCTCGCGGAGTGCCCCGCCCCGGCGATCGAGTTCCACCTCGCCACCGCGTTCGATCATCTCGGCCGGCTCGCCCTCGCCCTCGACGCGCTCGAGAAGTACCTCCGCTCGCCCGCGCCGCTCGACAACCGGGCCGCGGTGGTGGCGTGGGCCGACGAGCTTCGCGCCCGCGCGGAGTCCGCGCGCCTCGGGCTGCCGCCTCCCGCGCTGCCGCCGCGCGCGCCGCCCGGACCGCCTCCGCCCTACCTGTCCGACGAGGAGAGCCTCGTGCGTGCGGCCGCGCTGCCGCCGCCGGTGGACGACGAGCGATGGCTCTTCTTCGCCTCGGCCGGTGCGGCGGTCGACGGAGGCTTCCAGCCGGGCGCGCTGTCGGGCCACGCCGGCACCGCCGCGCGCGCCGGCGCCAGCTACCAGATCGGCGTCGGCTACCGGCTCTCGCTCCGCGCGCGCCTCGACTTCGAGGTCGCGGTGGACGGGCTGCTCCTGCCCTGGGCGCGCGCCGACGCTCCCGGCGGCAACGACGTCGCGTTCCTCACCGTGATCGCGCTCGGCCTGCGGGCCGACATCCCGCTGCTCGAGCGCGCCGGCGTGCGGCTCCTCCTCAGTCCATCGGCGGCGGGCGGGCTGGGCTCGGTGTCCGCCGACCTCGACCCGAATTACCAGAGCACCCTCGCGCTCCGCTTCGGCCTCGCGCTCGCCGTCGAGCGCGGCCCGGTCGGCGGCTTCCTCGAGCCCGAGTCCTTCCTGCTCCTCGGCGGCGACGTCCACGGCCTGCAGTGGACGACCGGCGTGACCGCCGGCGTGCGCCTCCGGTTCTGATTCAGCCGTTCACAGCGGCGCGTCGTCGTCGTCGGGGAGCAGCACGCGCCTCAGCACCTCGACCGGCGCCATCCCGTGCGCGAGCAGCTGGTCGTGGAACTCGCCGAGCCGAAACGCGTCGCCACGTTCGGCGCGCACGTCGTCGCGCAGCCGCAGGATCTCCAGCCGCCCGAGCGCCGGCGCGAGGCAGAACGGGTCGAAGGCGCAGCGCTCGGCCTCGCGCCGCGCGGCGTACTCGTCGAGCCACGCCTCCTCGGTGAAGATCTTCACCGCGTCTTCCACCTTCGCGCCGAATGCGTGCAGCCGGATCGCCGCCACCATCCGGCACGCCATCACCAGGGCCTCGCGCTCCGAGGCGAGCCGCACCTTGAGGTCGCCTTCAGCGAAGCCCTCCTCGAGCATCTCCTGCTCGATGTAGCCGCTCCAGCCGTCGGCGAACGTCACGCTGCGCGCGAAGCGCTGCATCGGCGTCGGCGCGGCGCGGGCGGCCTCGCCGAGCAGCCAGTTTCCGGGCAGCGCTCCGTGGAGCGTCGCGATCACCATCGAGGGGCGGTTGAAGGCGCGCAGGTGCTCGTCGCGCTTCTTCGCGTTCCACGCGCGGTCCACGGGATCGACGTAGAAGCGCGCCTCGCGCCAGCGCGTCTCGAGCGGGCCCGGCGCCGACAGCTCGGCGAAGCCCCACAGGAAGGGCGGCATCGGCGTCACCGTGGGCCGCGCCGCCGGCACCGTCGCCAGCTCGTGCTCGTGGACGAAGCCCGCGATCTGGCCGAGCGTCGCTTCCACCGACGGCAGGAGCTGCTCGGGCGCGCCGTGGTCGTCCTCGAGCACGCGCGGCGCGTCGGCCGGCGCCTTGCCGGGCGCGATCTGGCGCGCCGTCTCCTCGTAGCGCCGGTGGAGCGAGCGCATGTCCTTCTCGGCCAGAGCCAGGAGCTGCTCGGGCGGCAGCTCGATGCCGTCGGAGACGCGGAGTCGCTCGAGGAAGCGCTCGCGCCCGAGCGCGAACTCTCCCTTGGAGCGCGGCAGCAGGTCACGCTGCATCCAGCCCAGGGCGTCGTCGAGCGATCGCAGCGCGTCGGCCTGCGCGAAGCGGAACTCGGCCGACACCTTGTCGTCGCCGACCGCGGCCACCACCGACGGCAGGGTCTCGGCGACGAAGCCCCGCATCCCTTGCAGGATCTCGATCGCCTTGCGCGTGGCCAGCTCGGGCGGGTTCCTCAGGTTGCGGCGCGCCTCGTCGAACAGCGGCCGCAGCTTGAGCAGCCGCGCGTTGACGGCGTGGAGCCGCTCGGGGAGCGGCGCGAACTCGCGCGCGAGCAGCTCGTCGATCCCGGCGGCGGCGAGATCGGCGTATCGGATCGGGTTGCGCTCGAGCGGGCGGCCGTCGATGTCGAGCAGCGCCAGGCGCGCCTCGCGCTCGAGGAGCGCGCGATCGATGCGGTGGTTGGCGTCCAGGTCGCCGTCGCGGAGCGCGCCGAGGCGCTGGAGGAGCGAGCGCAGCCGCCCGACCTCGCGCGACTGCGCCTCGGGGCTGGCGTCGTCGAGCCGATCGTCGAACGAGTGCACGCCCAGCCAGGTGGCGGTCGTCGGCGAGGCGGCGAGCGTGGCGTCGATGTGCTCGCGGACCAGCTCGTCCAGGCGCGCGTTCGGGTCCTGGCGCGCGGTGCCCGCGCCGGCCGGCCGTGGCGGCGACGGCGGCGGGGCAGCGCGCTGGCAGCCGACCGTCGCGCCGAGCGCGATCGCGAGCACCCATCGCATTGCTAGCCCGCGCTCCCCGCGCGCCAGAGGGTCCAGGCCCCGAGCACGACGAACAGCACGCCGGCCGCGCGCTGGAGCCACACCGGCGGGATCGCCTTTCCGATCGCGCCGCCGGCGAGCGTGGCCAGCAAGCTGGTGCAGACGAGCGCCCCGGCCGAACCGACGAAGACCGCGAGGCGGGAGCGGCTGTCGGCGGCGAGGCCGAGCGTCGCCAGCTGCGTCTTGTCGCCCAGCTCGGCGACGAACACGGCGGTGAAGGTGGTCAGGACGATCTTCCACATGGCGCGGCGATTCTAGCAGTCCGCCTCGACGGTGCCGCGGCGGGCCAGCTTGTTCCATCCGAGCGGGATCCCGTCGAGGACCCGTGCCAGCGAGCGCGCCAGCACGGCGAAGAGGAGCGGGCGGTAGGCGATCCGCGCCACCAGCACCCACGGCAGCAGTCCGGCGCCGCGCCGCCCCAGCCGGCAGGCCAGCAGCGCCTGCCCCAGCTCGACGGCGAGGAGCACCGCGCTGGCGATCAGCGCCGGGCCGAGCCGTCCCGCGACCGCCGCCGCGATCGCCCCGACCATCGCCAGCGGCGCGAGCAGCGGCAGCAGCACCTGCGAGACGATCAGCGACGGCAGCACCACCCGCCCGAGCGCGCCGGCGCGCCGCTCGAGCAGGGCGGCCCGATGCCGCCAGATCGCCTGGAGGACGCCGAAGCTCCACCGCACCCGCTGCTTGACCAGGCAACGCACCGTCTCGGGCGCCTCGGTGCGCGCGCGGGCCCGCGGCTCGTAGACCACCCGCCACCCGGCGCGGGCGAGAGCCATCGCGAGGTCGGCGTCCTCGGCCAGCGTCTCCGACGAGAAGCCGCCGACAGCGAGCACGGCGCGGCGCCGCCACGCGCCCACCGCGCCCGGCACCACCGGCAGCGCGCCGAGGGCGTCCCACGCGCGCCGCTCCACCTCCTGCTGCGTGAGGTACTCGAGCGCCTGCAGCCGACCGAGCCAGCCGCGCTGGTTGCCGACCTCGGCGGTGCCGGCGACGGCGGCGACGCGCCAGTCGGAAAACGGCGCCGCCAGCAGGCGCACCGTGTCGCGCTCGAACAGCGTGTCACCGTCGAGCGCCACCACCACCTCGCTCTCCGCGAGCGCGAAGCCGGTGCGCAGCGCCGCCGCCTTGCCGCCGTTCTCCCGCCGCACCAGCCGCACGCGCTCGTCGCCGCCGTAGCGCCCCGCCACCAGGTCCGCCGTCCCGTCGGTGGATCCGTCGTCGACGACGATCACCTCGACCGGCACGTCGCTGGCGAGGAGCGAGTCGATCGTCCGGTCGATCACCGCGCGCTCGTTGTAGGCCGGCACGACCACCGCGATCGGCTCGGGCGGCGCGGGCGACACCGGGGCGCGCCGACGGCGCCACGCGCTGACGAGGGCGAGCGCGATCAGCATCAGCGATCGCAGCGCCACCAAGACGAGGCCGACCGTCAGGCAGGCCTCGGTCCAGCGCATGGCGACCGAGGCGCCGCGGAACACCGCGTGGTCGGCCGCGTCGGCGACGGCGCCGCGCGGGGTGGCGGGCGGCATCACCTCCTCTCGCCCCTTCCCGACCAGCTCGCCGAGCGGCACGATCGAAAGCCCGCGCGCCCGCAGCCCGTCGAGGATCGCCGGCAGCGCCCGCACGGTCGACGAACGATCGCCGCCGCCGTCGTGCAGCAGCACCACGCCGCCGTCCTCCGCGTCGTCGAGCACCGAGGCCGCCAGCGCCTCGGGGGAGTGGGGCTCGAAGTCGCGCGGATCGACGTCCGCGTCGACCACGAGGTAGCCGAGCGAGCCGGCGCGCGCGAAGGCCCGCGCCCCGGCGGCGCTGCGCGGCTCGATGTCGGCGAGCGAGGGCGGGCGGTAGAGCAGCGGGCGGCGCCCGATCAGCGTCTCGACCAGGCGTGAGGTCAGCTCCAACTCGAGGCGCAGCCGCGCGTCGTCCACCGCGTCCATGTCGGGGTGGGTGAAGCTGTGGTTGCCCACCTCGTGCCCCTCGGCGAACTCGCGCTGCACCAGCGACGGTGCGCGCTCGGCGCTTTCGCCGATGACGAAGAAGCTCGCCGGGGCGCGGGCCGCCTGGAGCGCGTCGAGGATCGCGGGCGTCCAGCGAGGATCGGGGCCGTCGTCGAAGGTGATCGCCACCTTGCCGGGCGCGATGCCGGCGCGGCGCACCAGGTACGGCGACGGCAGCCGCTCCCAGCGCTCGCCGAGCAGCCCGCCGCCGTGCGGGGCGAGCCCGATGGTCCGCACGCCCGGCTCGGGCGAGAGCGCGAGCGCGAGGAACGGCCCGTCGCCCGCGTTGACCACGCGCTCGTCGGCCGGAACCGCGGAGAGCCGAGCCGCGACCTCCGACGGCGGCCGGCCCCACGCCGCGAGCGCCTCCCACACGCCCGGGTCCTCGCCGCCGAGGCGCCACAGCGCCACCGTCGCCACGCCGTGCCGCCGCGCGAGCGCGAGCTGGTTCGCCAACGCCACCGCGTCCTGCAGCCACACCTCGTGCGCACCTTCGTCGTCCGAGTAACGGAAGCGCAGCCCGCCGCCGTCGCCGTCCCAGCCCGGCTCGACGCGCGCCTCCTTGGCGGCGGCCAGCGCGTCGGCGAAGGAGAGCGGGTCGGCCACCTCCGAGCCGACCCAGTCGTAGCCGTAGATCCCGAGGCCGGCGACGCGTCGCTCCGGCGGCAGGCGCGACAGGCGCGCGAGCGCGTCGTCCACGAAGGCGGGGCTGGCGATCGGACCGGGCGGGCCCTCGTCGTCGCTCTCGTCGTAGGCCATCACCACGACGCGGTCGGCGGCGGCGCCCAGGCGATCGAGCGCCGCGGGCTCGATCTCCGCCGGCACGTCGACGGCGAGCGTGCCGCCGCGCGCGTGCAGCCGCGCCGCGACCATCGACACCAGCGCCGGCAGGGCGCGCCAGTCGGCGTCGGACAGCTCCTCGAAGTCGAGCTGCACCCCGTCCAGCGCGTGCGCCTCGCAGGCACGTTCGATCGAGTCCACGAAACGCCGCCGCGCCGCCCCGTCGCGGAGCAGCGCCGCCACGCGGTCGCCCCGCCAGCGCCCGTCGCGCTCGTCGAGGTCCTGCACCAGCGCCGTGACGCGGAGATGGTGCGCGCGCCCCTTGGCGATCACGTGCTCGTCGAGGCGATCGACGACCGCGCCGCCGTCGCCGAGCAGCAGCCCGGTGGCCGCCACCTCCGCGATCGCGTCCGCGTGGCGATCGAGGGACGCGACCGCTCCGGTCACCGATGGATCGAGGAAGGCGATCACCTCCGGACGCGAGGGCGCGGGATCGGTCGCGCCCGTCCGGCTGTCCGGGATCCGGACGGACAACCGTCCGGGATCCGGACGCCGCCTCGCGAGATCGGCGCGTCGGGCGGCGCGCGCGAGGGCCCTCCGCGGCGTCGGAAGCGACGGCGGCGCGCGTCGCTCGGCGTGGAGGCCGCGGACGAACACGACGAGGGTGACGGCGATCGCAGCGACGAGGAGCGCGGCGATCGCACGGGCCACGTGAGCGCGACGGAGCGAGGGATCGATGAGGACCTGGCGGGTGGGCGTCATGGCGTGCGCCGCAAAGCACGACGTGCGCCACCCGATCGCGGGCCAGCGCAGCAAACGCCCGGTGAGCGACGGCACGGCGAGTGCTCGGCGGGCGGCCATGGCGCGAGCGCTCCCGATCGCCTTCCTCCTGATCGTCACGTCGATCGATCGCGTCGCCGCCGTCGAGATCGCGACCGACGCCGCCGCGGGCGGCGACTTCCTCTACCTGACGAGCGACGTGCGCCAGGGACTGCTCGACGACCGCCTCGTGCTCGGCGCGGGCTACGCGCTGGTGAGCGACCTCCGCTCGGCGCGGCACGGCGCGCGCGGCGGCGTGGAGCTCGACATGGAGCCGCTCACCGTCGGCGTGACGCTGTCCGGCGCGCCCGCCCAGGACGGGCTCGGCTGGCTGTGGGGCTCGGTGCGCGGCGGCGGTCGCCACTCCTTCCGCGCGGTGACGCTCGAGGTGGAGGGCGCGCTGCTGGCGCGGCGCGCGGGCGTCCTGGTGGGCGCGCTCCCGGTGGCGGTGGACCAGCTCCAGGCGGAGCTGGACGCGACGCTCACCTTCGAGGAGCGCGGCCACGCCGGCCTCACCGCGCTGCTCTCATTCTACGACCCCGACCTCGGCAGCGCGGCGCTGCGCGGCGCCGAGACGGGGCTGCTGGTGTCGGTCGCGGGGCGGCCGGAGCGCTGGGCGCTGACGGCGAGCGCGGGGGCTCGCTTCGCTCCGTCGTGGGAGCTGGAGCTGGCGCTCGGCGCGGCGGGCTACGCCGACGGCGACGGGCGCGCCTGGCTGCCGCGGCTCGGCCTGCGCGCGGGGCCGAAGTGGGGGTTCACCGTCGAGGCGGCGGCGGCGCTGGTGATCGGCGCGGGCGAGGCGGCGCGCGATCCGATGCGCGCGATCGGGACGCTGAGCGTGGAGTGGGCGCGATGAGCGGCCCTTACTTCTCGTCGCGCAGCCCGAACTCCTTCATCTTGTTCTGGAGGCTCTTGCGCG
>JAJXSP010000261.1 GCA_021784515.1 Myxococcales bacterium
GCTCGCGCCGCCTCGAGGAGGTTGAGCGTCCCCTCGATGTTGACGCGCTGGTAGCGCTTGGGCTGCATCAGCGACGGGCGGACGCCGGCGAGCGCGGCGAGGTGGAGGATCGCGTCGGGGCGCGCGCCGACGAGCTCGTCGCACAGCTTCTCGTCGAGGATGTCGCCGCGCAGGAAGCGGAAGCCCGTGCGCGGGAGCAGGCCGGCGAGGTTGCGCTCCTTGCGCGCCGGGCCGTAGAGCGTCTCGTCGAAGTTATCGAGCGCCACGACCTCGTCGCCGCGATCGAGGAGCCGCTCGGCGACCGAGGAGCCGATGAACCCGGCGCCGCCGGTGAGGAGAATTCGCATGCGCGGCGCAGCATATGAAGGTGTGCCGTCGGGCGCAACGCGGGGATCAGGGTCGCCTCAACGCTCATCGTGGGCGCGCCTCGTCGCCGTGGACGCCGCCGTCGAGCATCGTCGCGAGATCGAACCGGCCTGGCGCCGTCGGCGCGAGCGGCGCCCACAGGCCAGAATGGCTTGTCGAGGTTCGTGACGGTCACCTCGCGCCCGTCAAGGACGAGCCGCGCGCGTTCGCGCCGCGGGATGGCGATCGGCGGCATGCGCGAAAACCCAGGTCGCACCCGACGGCGGGCGCGCCGCTACGGGACCGGCGGCCGCAGCACCAGCAGGTACTCCACGTTCCCCGCCGGACCGGTGATCGGCGACTCGCACCAGCCCACCACCTCGCACCCGAGCGAGCGCGCGCACCCGGCGATCTTCTCGACGGCGGCGAGGCGCTTGCCCTCGTCGCGCACGACGCCGCCCTTGCCCACGTCGGCGCGCCCCACCTCGAACTGCGGCTTCACGAGGCAGACGATCACGCGCCCGCGCGCGGCCGCCGCCTCGACGAGCCGCGGCAGGATCAGCTCGAGCGAGATGAAGGAGACGTCGCAGGCGATCACCTCGGGCGGAAACGGCAGCGCCGCGGCCTCGAGGTGGCGCGCGTTCACCTGCTCGAGGGAGGTGACGCGCGGGTCGCTGCGGAGCTTCCAGGCCAGCTGGTTGGTGCCGACGTCCACCGCGCACACGCGCGGCGCGCCGCGCGCGAGCAGCACCTCGGTGAAGCCGCCCGTCGAGGCGCCCACGTCGAGCGCGTCGGCGCCCGTCACGTCGATGGCGAAGCGATCGAGCGCGTGGAGCAGCTTGAGCGCACCGCGCGACACCCAAGGCATCGGCTCGCCCTTGATGCGGATCGGCGCCTCCTCGTCCACCGGCTGGCCGGCCTTCGTGGCGACGTGATCGCCGACGACGACCTGCCCCGCCAGGATCAGCGCCTGCGCGCGCTCGCGGCTCGGCGCGAGGCCCAGCGCCACCACGCGCTGGTCGAGTCTGCACTTCCTTGGCACCTTGACTTCCCACCCTCCGTTCATTAGAGATTCGGCGCTTTCCTCGACGGAGGTTCGCTCGTGGCCGAGTGGTGGGACAATTTCTACACGATCATCTCCAAGGGCGACAACATCCCGATCGTGGCGATGCTCTTCATCGTCGCCTTCTACCTCGCGTGGGGCTTCAAAGAGGCGGCGCGCAACGATCGCCTCATCGCGCAGGGCAAGCGCGATCAGATCCAGAAGGACATGCAGCGCTGAGCAGCGCCAGCCCCTCGCAGCGTCGGGGCGCCCCCTCCCGCCTTACATCCCGAAGCCGCGATAGCGCGCGAGCTGCGACAGCCGCTCCGGCGCGAGGGTGCGCTCGACGAGGTCGCGCAGCGCGCGGCCGTCCACCAGCTCGATCGGGGTCTCCAGGTTGCCGATGCCGTCGGTGAGGATGCGCCACGGGGTGATCAGGATGCCCTTCGCCGCGCCGTCCGCCTTCGCCGCCTCTTGCAGCCGCAGCACCGACGGTTGGTCCACCACGTCGCCCGGCGCCTCCCAGATCGCGTGCATCAGGTAGCGCCCGCCGGTGAGGGGCTCCGACGAGCGGACCACCACGTCCAGCTCGCGCGCCGTCGCCGTGAGCAGGACCACCTCGAGCCTGAGGGCATCGAGGAGGTCGATGAGCAGCGCGCGGAACTCGTCGAAGGGCATCGCCACGGCGCCGCCCTGGGCGCGGTGCGCGGCGGTGACGTGCTCGGCCGGGTGCGGCGCGAAGCGCGCGATCAGGAGCACCAGGAAGGCGCCGAAGCCGATCGCGCCGAACGCGAGGAGGAAGATCATGCCGCCTTGGTAGGCTCCAGCTCCCACGCTGTCAAATCCGCCCGGGGAGGGGGCGCAAAGTCGGCGGGCGCGCATTTTCCGCTTGCCACGCCGCCGCGGCCGCGATACAGAAGCGGCCACAATTCGGGGCTGTAGCTCAGCTGGGAGAGCGCTAGAATCGCACTCTAGAGGCCGAGGGTTCGATCCCCTTCAGCTCCACCGAAAACGCAAGTGGCTTCGCGGCCTTCCGCGAGGCCATTTGTGTTTCTGGGGGGTCACTCGGAGGGCGGGGACAACCCTGGGGGCAACCCTTTCGAGGCGCCGTTCGGCTTGCCGTCGTCGAGCACCTCGACCAGCCGCTGCCGCGCCACCTCCTCCATCGTGCCGGGCGCGATGTAGTTCGTCCGCGTCACCGTCGTCGAGGCGCGCCCGAGCGCTCGCGACACCAGCTCCGGGATCGCGTTCGCCTGCGTGGCGATGGTCGAGTTCGTCCCGCGCATGCCATGCGCCGTGATCTCCTTCAGCCCGACGAGGCGGCAGATCCTCTTCACGTTCGCGCGCGGCCAGTCGCGCCAGTGGCGGCCGAACAGCAGCTCGTCTGGCGTGCGGCCGGCGGCGAGGCGGCGCAGGTAGGGCTGCAGCTCGACCGGCACGCGCAGGTCGCGCTTGCCGGCCGGCGTCTTCGAGTCCGGGATCCAGAGACGGCGGGCGTCGTCGTCGACGTCGCGCACCACACGGCTGACGATCTCCGTCGCGCGCAACCCCATCAGGAGGGCGACCAGCGCCGCCACCGCCCCGGCGTCGCCCTGCGCCGCCAGCTCGTGTGCCTTCTCCCTCCACAGCCGCGCCTCGTCGATGCGGAGTTGCTCCTTGCCCTTCTTCCGCTTGCCGATGCCCTGGACGTCTTCGAGCGGGTTCGCACGGATCCACCGTTTCGCCGCGCAGCAACGTCTTCGCCTCGGCGAGCATGTTGCGATGCGTGTCGACGGAGAGCTGTTGGGCACGGCCCTGCGCGCGTCCGACGCCCCATGCCGCTACGGGGGCGAGGAGTTCGCGGTGATCCTCCCCGACACCGGGCGAGAGGGTGCTCACCAGGCCGCCGAGCGCATCCGGGCCGGTCTGGCCGCGCTGAAGTTCTCGCACAAGCAGGGGGAGTTCTCGGTCACGGCGAGCATCGGCCTCGGGGTTGTCGAAGCGCTGCCGCCCGACGGGCGAAACGCCGACGCGCTCGTGAAGCTGGCGGACGACGGCCTGTACGTCGCGAAGCGCGGCGGGCGCGATCGCGTGTGCGAGGTGGGCTCGGACGCCTGATCGGTTTTCCTGGGAGCAGGTTATCCACGCCTCCGTACCCCTCCACGACCTGACGACCACCGGCCGCCTCCACGCCAAGCGGCCGGCGGGATCGCCAACACCGTGACGTGCCCCCCTCCTTCGTTGATGGAAACCCGGGGCCCGCGCGGCGATCGCCGTTGGATCGACTTTCGCATTGCGGCCGGCGCGTCAACCCACTCGAAAACAGGAGTTCGTCATGACCCGCTCAATCCGTCTCGCTATGTGTGTCGTCGCTGCCTCGTTGGGCGCCTGCGCCGGTCCACCCGAGGGAGCACAACCGCTCACCCAGGCCGCGACGAGCATGAACGGGGTCTCGCTCAACGGGATCTCGCTCAACGGGATCTCGCTCAACGGGATCTCGCTCAACGGGATCTCGCTCAACGGGATCTCGCTCAACGGAATCTCGCTCAACGGAATCTCGCTCAACGGAATCTCGCTCAACGGAATCTCGCTCAACGGAATCTCGCTCAACGGGGTCTCGCTCAACGGCACTTCCCTGAACGGCACCTCGCTCAACGGGGTCTCGCTGAACGGCATCTCTCTCAACGGCGTGAGCCTGAACGGCGTCCTGTCCGACGGCCGCACCATCCCGCTCCACGTGGACTCGATCGTCCAGGGCGCGGGCAACGACGGCGACATCTTCTACTACGCGGTGTCATTCGAGACCGACCAGGGCTCGTTCCCACTGTGCGGCAACGAGCAGGACGGATCACCGGTGTTGTCCATCCCGCTCGCGGGAACCTGGGATGAGCGGCAGGGCGTGCCCGGCGGCGGATCGCACATCGCCGACCCGAGCGTGATCACCTTCGCGTGCCTCCACCACGCGCTCGCGAAGTGCGTGCAGTGGGGCTACAAGCCCTGGAAGTCGGTCAACGGCGTCTCGCTCGCCGACTACCACCAGGCCTGCACGCGAATGGTCCGCGCCGACTACTGCGGTGACGGCGTGTCGTGGACGAAGGACGGCACCCTGATCGACTTCTACGACGGGTTGTCGATCCAGACCGACAACGAGCCAAGGTGGCGGTTCGAGGCGGAGTTCACGCCCGCCGGCGCCACCTGCCTGACCAAGGAGCGCGTCAAGCACATCAAGACCGTCGACGGGCGCAACCCGGACAGGTGCATCCTCGACCGCGAAGACCGCGACGGCCGCTGCGGCGACCGGGAGCACTTCGCCGACGGCACGCTCGTCATGGTGCGCGACCCGAAGAACGACAAGCAGGCCGACAGCGCCACCAGCCTGCTGCCCTACTGAAGCACCACTCCGCCGCGTCCCTTCACGCTCGCGCCCCTTTCGCGACATAGGGCGGCCGACCGGGGGTCGTCGAAAGGAGGGGGGGCCTCGCGCCCGGCCCGGCCGGGCCGCCGAGGTCGAGACTGCTGGGCCGGCGAGGCGAGGTCGAGCGGCCGACCTCACGGTTGCGAGACGGTCCCCTTCCCCACGCATCCACCACCTTGCGCGAGGCCCAGAAACCGTAACAATTTGCGGCCCACCTCAGGAGCCGCTGTGATGCCCAAGACGAAGAACCTCTCCCTCGACACGCTCTCCGCCACCGACCTTCTTCGGATGCTCCCGCCCGACCGGCGCGCCGCGCTGATCCAGGACGTGCTCGATCATTTCGTCCGCGCCTCCGTCGAAGACGGCGCAACCATCGAGCAGCTCGTCGGCGATCTCCCGCGGAGCGCCCTGTGGGCCGACATCAAGGGGCTGCCGGCCGCGGCCATCCTTCGCGCCACCGACGGCGGGCGTCCAGCGGCGCCGCCCGCGGCGAAGGTTGTCCAGAAGCGGGGGCCGGGTCGGCCGCCGAAGGCCAAGCCAGCCGCCGCGAAGAAGCCCGCAGCCAAGAAAGCGCGTCCGGGCGTCCGCACGTTCACCGACGGGGATCTGGCCAAGGCGATCGACGTCATCGGCGCGAAGCCGGGGCTTCGTCCGGCCGAATACAGGACCGTCGCCGGCATCGACGAGCGGGTCTGGGAGAACCTGATCTACAAGCTGAAGCAGGACGGGAAGATCAAGGTCGTGGGGAAGGGGCGAAGCACGAGCTACCTGGTCGCCTGATCGCCACCGCCTCCTCGACGAATATGGCAACGACCCGTCGCCCGAAATCCCGCCTCCAACCGCCCAAGGTCGTGGTGGCCGAGATCCGCCGTCGCCGACGGGCGGGACACCCGCTCGCCTCGGGAGCCAACCGCGGGGACTGGCTGTACGCCGGCGCCGTTCGGAACTTCGGATCGTGGGGCGCCGCGGTCGAGGCGGCCGGCTTCGACTACGAGTCCGGCCGGCGGCATGCGCCACCTCCGCAACCACCGCGTCGAGGGGCGCAAGGATGAGATCCGGATCCACGAGCCGGCGGGCGCGCCGTCGGTGGCGAGCCTATCGAAGATCGAAGCGATGTTCGACGGACACGGCGCCGCCGCGCTCGGCGAGTTCTTCGGGAAGCTCCAGGCAGCCTCGCGCTTCGAGCCGGTGATGCGGTTCGCGGTCGCCGACCCGGTCACGCCCGGCGTCTACGTCGCCTACCGGCGGTTCTACAGCGGCATGGGCGGCTGGCACATGCTGACGATTGGACCGCTCGGCAAGCTCCTCAAGGCGTACGTCGGCGCCATCGGCACGGACGAGTTCTTCAAGTTGATGTAGGAGGTCGGCGCCAGCGCGCTCGCTCCGGGTTGAGCGGGCCGCGCGCCCGAGCAGCGATCAGAACGGAATGTCGTCGGCCGAGTCGTCGTCATCCCGTTCGAGCACGTGCTCCCCGCGCGCGAGTTCCACATCCTCGGGGATGACCAGCGTCTCGATGCTGGAGCACGGCGGCACCGGCTGGCCTCGGACGAGCTGCTCGGCTACCTCGTGCAGCTCGGCGCCGATCCGCGCGGGCAGGTCGGGCGGGATCGCGCGGTGGCCATTCGTACCAACGGAGGCGCGCTCAGCGCGGCGCCGTTCCGACGATCTCCGTCAGCCAGCGCGCCATGCGCGCCTCGTAGCCCGCACCGGAGCCGCGGTTGATCCGTCGAACGATGCCGCGCCCGTCGACGATGAAGGTGGTCGGCAGGCGGTGCACACCGAGCAGGCGGTAGGCGCCGCCGTCACGGTCGAGGAAGAGCTGCGCGGCGACGCCGAGCGAGCGCAAGAACTCCGCCGCCTCCGCGCCGCTGTCGCCCTCGTCGATGGTGATGAACTCGACGCGGTCGCCGAAGCGCCGCCGTAGCCGCTCGAGCGCCGGCAGGCTGTCGCGGCAGGGGCCGCACCACGTGGCGAAGAAGTCGATGACGCGCACGCGGCTCGTCGGGGGCAGCGTCGTCGGTGCGCCGGTCGGGGTCGCGAGCGCGAGCGGTGGGAGAGGGTCGCCGATGATGAGCGCGGCGAGAGCGACGAGGATCATGGGCACTCTCGGAGGGTAGCGCCTGTTCGCCGAAGGCGCCCCTGTGGCACCATGGCTCGGCGGCCACCGACGAGGGAACCGAAGCCGTGATGGACGACGACGACGACTGGGACGACGACGCGCTTCCCGCGACGGGACACGACATCCATTTCCTCGAGCGCGTCGCGGAGCGCGTCGATTTCGCCCAGGCCGACGTCGTCCTCCGCCTCTACCGCGACCGGAAGCTCGTGCAGGCGTTGCTCGCCGAGGAGCGCGGCGGCGCGGAGCGAGTCGCCATCGCGCTCGGCGAGGGGCCCGCGCCGCCGCACGCCATCGTCGAGCGGGGCGGAGCCTTCGTCACCTGTCTCGGCGCCGGCATGACGATCGGCGACCGCAACGCGATCCCCTTCGAGCGCGTCCGGATGCACGTCGAGCGGGCCGACCTCCTCGCCGAGCGCAGGGGCCGAGCCGCCGCGCTCTTCCGCGATCGCGCCGGCGTGCGCCAACTACTGGAACGCTGCGATGAGGCGGGCTCGCGCCTCCCACGCGAGGACTTCGAGCAGCTCGTCGCGCTCGCGCCCCTCCTCGAAGCCACCTACATCAACCGGGCGATGGCGGCCCTCGGTCGCGTCCGGTTGGCGGCACCGCACGTGCTCCGCTTGAAGCGCCTGCCGCCGTCGGTCGAGCCCAAGCTGCGCCGCTTCTGGAACCGCTTCCACGCCGTGGGCAACTACCTGCTCGCCTCGTCGGTGCGCGGCAGGCAATTCGTCGCCACAGCAAGCTGCGAGCGGAACTGGCGCGAGCGATCGGACCGGCGCGGCTTCCGCCCGAGCTGCGGCAGCAGGCGGATGCGATCGATGCGGCGAAGTACCTACAGACCGTCGCCGAGGCGACGTGGAGCGATACCGAAGAAGCGGGCGGCGACGAGGAGCAGGCCGCCGCCCGGCGGCGACTGGCCGAGGCCGGAGCGCGCGGTGCGAAGGGCGAAGAATCGCTGGAGGTGCGCGGCCCCGGCCGCGGGGTTCGGTCGTGCCTCGGCGGGGCGTCGGCATGATCGGCGCCGCCCGGGCGCCGGGCGGTTGACTCGGTGGCGCCGGCGGTCGGAGAATCGCGCGGTGATCGGGGCCCTGCGGTGGAGATCGTTGTCATCGCGCGCGGCCGGCGCGTCGTGCGCCGCGCTGCTCTTCGCCGGCTGTTCCCCCGCCTCCGCCCCCGATGACGCGAGCGCCGACGCCGCGCCGCGGGCCGATCTCGTCGCACCGCTCGACGAGTCGGCGGTCGATCTCGGCCCCGAAGGAGGCGACGATGACGCGAGCGTGGCGGCCGACGGAGGGCCGTTCTGCCTCGACGCGCCGACCTCGGTGACGGGGATCGTCCACGCCCCCACCGATCCCAAGCTGGGATTCGGCGCCGCCGACCCGGTGAGCGGCGCGCTGGTCTACTACCCGAATGGGCCGGTCGCGCCGTTTCCGCCGGGCGTGGCGTGCGACCAGTGCGGCGCCGGCTCGATCGTCCAGCTCCCCGGCCCGCCGCTGCTCGTGGCCACGACCCGCACCGACGGCAGCTTCGAGCTCGACAACCTCCCCTGCGGAGACGACGTCCCGCTCGTCGTCCAGCTCGGACGCTGGCGCCGGCAGATCGTGATCCCGCACGTGACCTGCTGCGCGTCCAACCCGATCCCCGATGAATCACTGCGGCTCCCGCGCGACCACACGGAAGGCGACATCCCCCTCATTGCCGTGGTCACCGGCGACGCCGACGCGATCGAATGCGTGCTGCCCCGGATTGGCATCTCTCCGTCCGAGTTCAGCCCCCCGGGCGGCGGCGGCCGGGTTCATTTCTATCGCGACAACGGCGCCGATCTCGGACCCGGCA
>JAJXSP010000262.1 GCA_021784515.1 Myxococcales bacterium
CGCCCTGGTCGGTGAGCATCTCCGAGTGCGCCTTCTCGTCGACGGTGAAGTCGATGTCCTTCTTGAGCGACGGGATGATCTGGTTGACGCGGTAGTACAGGTCGGCCGAGTCCTCGGCGGGGCCGGAGATGATGAGCGGCGTGCGCGCCTCGTCGATGAGGATCGAGTCCACCTCGTCGACGATGGCGAAGTTCAGCTCGCGCTGGACGTAGCGCTCGATCGACTCCTTCATGTTGTCGCGGAGGTAGTCGAAGCCGAACTCGTTGTTGGTGCCGTAGGTGATGTCGGCGCGGTAGTTGTCCTGCTTCTCGCGGTCGTTCTGCCCGTGGACGATCACGCCGACGGAGAGGCCGAGCCACTTGTAGATGCGCCCCATCCACTCGGCGTCGCGGGTGGCGAGGTAGTCGTTGACGGTGATGAGGTGGCAGCCGCGCCCCTCGAGGGCGTTGAGGTAGAGCGGGCAGGTGGCGACGAGCGTCTTGCCCTCGCCGGTCTTCATCTCGGCGATGGCCCCGCGGTTGAGCACCATGCCGCCGAGGAGCTGCACGTCGTAGTGGCGCATGCCGATCACGCGGCGCGAGGCCTCGCGCACGGTGGCGAACGCCTCGGGGAGCACGTCCTTCAGCGTGGCGCCGTTGTCGAGCCGCTGCTTCAGCTCCGGCGTCATCGCCTTCAGCTCGACGTCGGACTTCGCCTTCATCCGCGCCTCGAGCTCGTTGATCTGCGCCACGACGGGGCGGAGCCGCTTCAGCTCGCGCTCGTGCGCCGTGCCGAAGACCTTCTTGATGATCGAGCTGATCATGTTTGTCCTTCGCTGCGTGATCGCCGACCGCTCGAGCGCGGTCGGCACACTGAGTTTCCCGCTCGTTAAAGGGTGTTATTCATAGCCATCACAGGTTGCGTCCGCAACCTGGAACGTGCCCGGGTGAAGGGGGGCGCCTCGACGGAGGAACGGCGCGCGGTCGGTCGGGGAGAGGGCGCCGTCAGTGCGAGCCATGCTCGGCGACGACGACGGTGTGGATGCCGCCGCGCACCGCGAAGTCGCCCTCGACGCGCATGCGGCGCGGCGCGATGGCGGCGACGAGGTCGTCGAGGATGCGGTTGGTCACCGCCTCGTGGAAGTGGCCCTCGTCGCGGAACGACCAGAGGTAGAGCTTGAGCGACTTCAGCTCGACGCACAGCCGGTCGGGGATGTAGCTGATGCGGTAGGTGGCGAAGTCGGGCTGGCCCGTCATCGGGCAGAGGCAGGTGAACTCGGGGCACTCGAAGCGGATCTCGTAATCGCGCTCGGGCTTCGGGTTGGGGAACGTCTCGACGTTCTTCTGTGGGCTCGACGGCATTCGCTAGAGCACCGGACGGAAGGTGGCGAGGAACGGCATGAGATCGTGGAGGTCGAAGCGCAGCGTCGCCGAGGCGATGCGCACGCCGTGCTGGTCGCTCACCGTCGCGGGCAGGGTGGTCATCGAGCCGACCGGATCGAGGAGCGAGACGTCCTTCTGGCCGAGGAAGCGGTAGCGACTGCCGTCGTCGCCTTCGAAGTGGAAGTCGTAGCGGATGCGGCGGCCGAGGATGGGATCGATGATCAGCTCGCCGTGGAGCGGCCGCGCGGTGGCGACGCCCTCCATTGTGATCTCCCCGTCGAGGTCGGCCTTGCGGTCGCCGAGGTGGCGCAGCAGGCTCCCGACGTGCGCGCGGCCGGTGAACCGGATCTCGCGCGGGGCGCCTTCGGCTTCGCCGTCGAGGGTGAAGGTGCCGGACATCGTCTCGCGGAACTCGAAGCCGCTCATTGCAGAGCCTCCATGGCGTGGCGGCGAACCATAGCGCGCTTGCCCGCCGCGACCAAACGCGCCGCGGCCGCGAGCCGCTCACCGACGGTGGGCGACGGTGCGGACGGAGGACGAGACGGTGGCCGCTCGCCCGCCGAAGTGATAGGCTCACCGACGGAGGACGCCGACATGCTGATGCTCGATCCTGGTAGCGGGGCGGTCTGGGGCGGGTGGTTCGCCGGGCGCGGGTTGGTCGCCGCGCTCCTGCTCGCGCTGGGCGCCGGCGGCGTGGCGCTGGCGCGCTCGTACACCCCCGAGTCGCCGCAGTTCGAGGAGTTCGAGCTGGAGCTGCGCGAGCTGCCGGCCGACGACGACGCGGACGACGCGGTGGACGCCGACGAGGGACCGGCCTGCGCCTGCCCGTGCGACGAGGCCGACGACGACTCCGACGACGCCGACGAGGCACCCGAGCTGGTGATCGAGTAGCCCGGCGGTCCGTCGCCTCACCCCGGTGTCGCACAGTGCGCCTTCTCAACCGGCCGCCGTTGCCGCACCGTCGGCCGTGTGGCAAAATGCGCCCCTCATGAAGGGCGCAGAGGAGCCACGGCTCGACGACGCCGCGGCCGGACCCGACGGCGAAGCGCCCGCCCCACGCTCCGAGCCGTCGCGCCCGGAGCCGCGCAGCGACATCGAGGCCGTCGCCGAAATCGCCCGCGCACGCCTCGCCATCAAGACCGAGATCGAGAAGCGCATCATCGGCCAGCAGCGCGTGGTCGATCACCTTCTCGTCGCGCTGTTCGCGCGCGGCCACTGCCTGTTCGTCGGCGTGCCGGGGCTCGCCAAGACGCTGCTCATCTCGACGCTGGCCGAGGTCCTCAACCTCAAGTTCCAGCGGATCCAGTTCACGCCCGACCTCATGCCGTCGGACATCACCGGCACCGAGGTGCTCGAGGAGGACCACGCGCCGGGGGCCAACTACGGCCGGCGGGTGTTCCGCTTCATCAAGGGGCCGGTGTTCGCCAACATCGTCCTCGCCGACGAGATCAACCGCACGCCGCCCAAGACGCAGGCGGCGCTGCTGCAGTCGATGCAGGAGCTGAAGGTGTCGGCGGGCGGCACCACGCACGAGCTCGAGCCGCCGTTCCTCGTCTTCGCCACCCAGAACCCGATCGAGCAGGAGGGCACCTACCCGCTGCCCGAGGCGCAGCTCGATCGCTTCATGCTGCAGGTGGACGTCGACTACCCCGACGAGGAGGACGAGGTGGAGATCGTGCGGCGGGCGACGGGCGCGCTCAAGCCGCAGCTCTTGCGGGTCCTCACGCCCGAGCGGATCCTCGCGCTGCAGGATCTCGTGCTGCGCGTCCCCGTGGCCGACCACGTGGTCCGCTACGCGGTGGCGCTCGCCCGCGCCTCGCGGCCCTCGCCGTCGGCGCCCGAGTTCGTCCGCGAGCACGTCGCCTACGGGGCCGGGCCGCGCGCCTCGCAGTTCCTCATCCTGGGCGCCAAGGCGCGGGCGATCCTCGACGGGCGCTTCGCCGCCTCGACGGACGACGTGCGGGCGCTGGCGCGGCCGACGCTGCAGCATCGGCTCATCACCAACTTCCACGCCGAGGCGCAGGGCGTGAAGCCGGCCGCGCTCGTCGAACGGCTCCTCGAAGCCGTCAAGCCGTAGGTCGCGGGGACGGTGTTGACGTTTCTACCGTTCTCCCAGTGCGCAGCCCCGTGGACGAGAAAAGAACGGTAGGAAAAGCAATACCGTCCCCAATTCTCGATGCGGCGGCGGTCGCCAGCCTCGCCGACGCCCGGCTCCGCGCGCGCGTCGTCGTCGAGGGCGCGCTCGCCGGGCTGCACCGCTCGCCGCACCACGGCGCCTCCGTCGAGTTCGCCGAGCACAAGGTCTACTCGCCCGGCGACGAGATCCGCCGCATCGACTGGAAGGCCTACGGCAAGTTCGACAAGTACTACGTCAAGCGCTACGAGGAAGAGACCGAGCTGCGCGGCTACCTCGTCGTGGACTGCTCGGCGTCGATGGGCTACCGCGGCGGTGCGGCCAGCAAGCTCGAGTACGCCACCTGGCTCGCCGGCGGGCTCGCCTGGCTGCTCTTGCGGCAGCAGGACCAGGCCGGGCTGGTCGCCTTCGCCGACGGGTTGCGCGCCTACCTGCCGCCGCGCGGCCGCCCGAGCCACCTCGGCGACGTGCTCGACGCGCTCGGCTCCCTCGAGGCGCGCGGCACCACCGACCTCGGCCGCGCGCTGGCCTACGTCTCCGACGTCGCGCGGCGCCGCTCGCTGATCGTGCTCATGTCCGATCTCCTCGAGACGGGCTACGAGGCGGTGCACCTCCTGCGCGGGCTCAAGGCGCGCCACCACGACGTCGTGCTGCTCCACGTCCTCGACCACGACGAGCTGACCCTCCCGTTCGAGGGGCCGACCGAGTTCGAGGGACTCGAGGACGACCGCCGGCTGGTCGCCGATCCCGAGGCGGTGCGCGCGCAGTACCTCGAGGAGATCGGCCGCTTCGTCGACGGCTGCCGGCGCAGCTGCGCCGAGGGCGACGTCGAGTACCACCTCGTCGACACCTCGCGCCCGCCGTCGCTGGCGCTGCTCGAGCTCCTGCAGGCGCGGGGGAGGCGCTGATGGGGTTCGTCGCGCCCCTGTTCGCCTTCTTCGCCGTGCTCGCCGCGGTGCCGATCGCCATCCACTTGTGGGGACGGCCGCGCGCCGAGCGGCGGCGCTTCGCGGCGCTCGCCTTCCTCTTGACGAGCGAGCGCAAGACGTCCCGCCACCGTCGGCTGCGCCAGATCTTGCTCCTGGTTGCGCGCGCCATGGCGATCGCGCTCGTGCCGCTGGTCCTCGCGCGGCCGTGGGTCGAGGCCGCCTCCGTCGAGCCGACGGGGATCGGCAGCGGGCGCGCCGAGAGCGCGGTGATCGTGATCGACGACTCGCGCTCGATGGGCGCGCAGCGCGGCGCGGGCACGCTGTTCGACGAGGCGCGGCGGCGGGCGCAGAAGCTGGTGGACGGGCTGGGCCGCGACAGCGAGGCGGCGATCGTGGCGGTGGCGACATCCGAAAATGGTTTTTCCGGAGGAACGCCCGAGCGCGGGCCGGCCGGAGATGGTTTTTCCAAAGGAAGCTCCGAGCTGAGCGTCGACCGGGCGCGGCTGCGGCGCCAGCTGGCCGAGCTGCGGCCGACCCACCGCGCGGGCGACGTGACGGGCGCGCTGCGACGCGCGGCCGCGATCCTCGCCGCTGCCACGCGTGGCGAGCGGCGCGTGTACCTCTTCTCCGACATGGCGGCGCACGGCTTCTCGTCGGAGCCGCCCTGGCCGCCCGGGGGGCCGACGCTCATGGCGGTCGACGTCACCGACGGCGAGCCGATCGACAACCGCGCGGTGATCGACCTCCGCGTCGAGAGCGCGCCCGAGCTCGGGCCGCACGGCGTGCGGGTGGACGCGACGGTGGCGAACTTCGGCCACGAGCCGGTGAAGGACCTGCCGATCACCCTGCGCGTCGACGGCCGGTCGGTGGCCAAGGGGCTGCTCGAGATCCCTCCGGGCGGGCGCACGGTGAAGCGCTTCTTCCACACCCTCGAGGACGCACGGCCCGCGGGGACGCCGGCGCCGTCGGGCGAGTCGACGCACGACGTGGCGGTGGAGCTGGCCGGCGACGCGCTGCCCGACGACGATCGCCGCTTCGCCCGCGTCGAGATGCGGCGCGAGGTGAAGGCGCTCCTCGTCGACGGCGACCCCCGCACCATCCGCCGCGACGACGAGGTGTTCTACCTCGAGACCGCGCTCCGCCCGGGCGACCGCGACGACTCGCGGATCGAGACGACGGTGACGACGCTCGACGATCTCGGCCGTCGCCGGCTCGACGACTTCGACGTGGTGTTCCTCGCCAACGCGAAGGCGCCGGACGCGGCGCGCGCGGCCGCGCTCGCGGCGTGGGTGGACAAGGGCGGCGGGCTCTTCATCTCCGTCGGTGACAACGTCGATCCCGAGGCGTGGAACAGCGCGCTCGGCGACCTCCTGCCGCAGCCGCTCGCCACCGCGCGGACCGTCTGCGCGACGTCGAAAAGCCGCGCCGACGGCGAGACAGAGATCGGCGGCGCGGGCGACCACGTGGCGCGCTTCGATCGCCGCCACCCGCTGCTCGCGCCTTTTTCGCCGTCGGCCGCGGGCGCGCACGGGCATGGCCCGGCCGACGCGCTCCGCGAGGCGCGCGTGTGCCGCTACCTGCTCCTCAAGCCGACGCCGCGGGAGGCGGATCGCGAGGTGCTGCTGCACCTCGAGAGCGGGGCGCCGCTGCTCGTCGAGGGGCGCCACGGCGCGGGGCGCGTGCTGCTGCTCGCCTCGACGGTGGACCGCGACTGGAGCGACCTCGCGATCCAGCCGGCGTTCCTGCCGCTGATGCAGCAGGCGGCGCGTTACCTCGCCCGCGCGGCGCTGCGTGAGCCGGACGCGCCGTCGCTGGTGGGGCAGCCCCACGACATTCCGCTCGCCGAGGGCGATCAGCGCGCCGAGGTGACCACGCCGGCGGGCGCGCTGCGCCACTTCGACGCCGAGCGCGTGGTGGGGCGCAAGGCGCTCGCGTTCACCGACACCGACGAGCCGGGCGTGTACAAGGTCGCGGCGGGCGGCGCCGGGGGCGTGCCGCGGCCGCGCCCGCAAGTGGCCTTCGCGGTGAACGTCGACGGCAGCGAGTCGGATCCCGCGCGCATCGAGCCGGCGCGCCTCGCCGAGCTGTCGCACGCGCGGCCCGGGGACGCGCAGCCCCGACGGCGGCGGATCGAGCTGTGGCACGCCATGGGGGCGGCGCTGCTCGGGCTGCTGCTCATCGAGGGGCTGCTCGCGACGCGGCGCGTGTAGGCGGCGCGATCAGATCCGTTCGGCAAGCGCGCGGTGCTGCGGGTTGGGCAGCGCGCGCCCGCGGGCTTCGGCGTCGACGGGGACCGGGGGCGCCAGCGTGGCGCGGAAGGCGCGCAGCCGGCCGATCGCCGCCTCGACGCGCGGGCCGAGGACGGCGTCGCGGGAGGCGCGTTCGAGCGCCGCCTCGGCCGCCTGCTGGATGTCGGGATCGCGGCAGGCGAGGAAGGCGTCCACGCCCGCGGCGAGCGCCTCGCGCACCACCTCCTCGACGGGGAAGCGCCCGGCCACCGCCTTCATGTCGAGGTCGTCGGAGACCACCACGCCGCGGTAGCCCAGCTCGCCGCGCAGCACGCCGTCGATCCAGTGCGCCGACATCGTGGCGGGCCGCTCGTCGATGCCCGCGTAGACGATGTGCGCGGTCATGATCATCCCGACGCCGGCCCGCACCGCCGCGGCGAACGGCGGCAGCTCCACCGCGCGCAGCCGCTCCATCGACGCGTCGATCCGCGGCAGCTCGAGGTGGCTGTCGGCGCGCGTGTCGCCGTGCCCGGGGAAGTGCTTGCCGCACCCGCGCACGCCCGAGGCCTCCAGCCCGCGCCACAGCGCGAGCGCCTGGCGCGTCACCGTCGCCGCGTCGGTGCCGAAGGCGCGGTCGCCGATCACCTCGTTCGCCGGGTTGGTGCGCACGTCGAGCACCGGCGTGTAGTCGACGTTGATCCCGAACAGGCGCAGCTCCTCGCCGATCGCGCGGCCGACCTCCTCGGTGAGCGCCTCGTCGCCGTGCGCCGCCAGCGTCGCCATCGGCGGCCACACCGTCAGCGGCGACTTGAGCCGCTGCACGCGCCCGCCCTCCTGGTCGATCGACACGATCAGCGACGGCCCCGCGCTCCCCTGGGCCGCGCGCCCGAGCGAGCGCACCAGCGCCTCCACCTCGCCAAGTGCCCCGAGGTTGCGCGCGAAGAGGATCACCCCGCCCACGCGGCCCGTCGCCACGCGCTCGAGCAGCGCCTCGTCTGCGCGGGTCCCCTCGAACCCGACGATCAGCAGCTCTCCCGGTCGTGCGGTCACGGCATGCCTCCTTGGCGCTCTACGGCGCGGGAGGATAGTGCAGGGCGAGGGCTCCCGCCATCCCGGGCATCCCCTCGCGCGGTGCGCGTGTCAGAGCCCCGTGTGCGAGCGCTCCATGAGGGTCCGCTCGCCTTGATCGGGGGCGATCGTTCCCCTATAGTCCCCGCTCCGCAAGAGGCCGGGCGCCCGCGCCCGCAGCCACTCCCCGCCGGAGGATCCCGAATGCGCCGCTGGTTCCTGACCGTGATGTCGATCGCAGCACTGACACTGGGCGTCGGGCTGCTCGACGAGCCGCGCGCCTGGGCGCAGTTCGGCGGCGGCATGGGCGGCGGAGGGATGGGCCAGCAGCCCGGGGGCATGGGACCGGGCCAGCCCAGCGCAGGCCCCGGCGAGCAGAAGCCCGAGGAGCAGGCGGAGGCGGCGCCGGAGACCCCCGGCCAGGAGCCGGCGCTCCAACCGCTTCCGGCGTGGCCGGGCCAGCGCGAGAAGCAGATCCAGTTCCTCCAGCTCGACGGCTACCTGCGCGGGCGCGCCTACCTCTTCCACAACTTCAACCTCGGCGTCCCCTTCACCGGCTCGGGGGTCGCGCCGCCGTTCTACGTGCCGTTCTCCGAGTCGCAGGCGCCGGGGTCGATCGGCCCCAACGGCAGCGGCAGCTGCGCCGCCCGCACCGCCACGCCCGGCTGCACCCAGAACAACCTGACCTCGGCCGACATGCGCATGCGCCTCGAGCCGACGGTGAACGTCACCGAGCAGGTGCGCGTGAAGATCCAGGCCGACATCTTCGACAACCAGGTCCTCGGCTCGACGCCCGAGGGCTATTTCCTGAACGGCCTCGGCCCGTCGCGGGACGTGCCCATCCAGGCCTTTTCGCGCACCCAGGTCACGCCGATCGCGAACGTCAACTCGTTCCAGAACGCGATCAACGTGAAGCGCGCCTGGGCGGAGGTGCGCACCCCGATCGGCGAGATCCGGTTCGGCCGCATGCCGTCGCAGTGG
>JAJXSP010000263.1 GCA_021784515.1 Myxococcales bacterium
CTCGGCGCCTCGCTGGCGACCTCGGCGGCGGGCGTCGCGGCGTGCGACCACACCGCGGTCGTCGATCCCGTGCCGCCCGACGGCTTCGTCGTCGATCCCGTCCCGGTCGACATGGCGCGCGACCTGCCGGTGGTCGATCCGGCGCCGATGGATCAGTCGGTGCCGACGTGGATGGACCTCGATCCGGTGCCGCCGGACCTGGGCCGCCCGTTCGACATGTCGCTCATCGTCGATCCGGTGCCGCCGGACCTGGCGCCGCCGCCCGACGGCGACACCGACGGTCCGCGCGATGCTGCGCCGCAGCAATCGTTGCTCGCGCCGACGGAGAGTCGGCCCGGCAGCTGCTCCCCATCCTCGTTGCCACCCTCGTTGATCGACCAGTGGCGCGACACCTCGCCCGAGCTGGCGGTGCGGTCGTCCGACCTCCCGCTCTATGCGCCGCCGTCGGTGCGGCTGGCCATCGCGCCCGTCGGCGATGCGTTCGAAGTTCGCCTCGTCGGCGGCCCGCTCGCGGTGAGCACGCGGTGGGAGGGTGACCAGATCCTCGCCGCCGAGGGGCGCACGGCGCGCTGGAGGCCGGTCGCACCGACGGATCAGATCCGCGTCGGCGTGCGCACGCGCGGCGGGGTCGCGGTGCTCGCGGTGCGGGCGCGGGGGACGGACCGGCGCGGCTGAATCGCGCGCGCCGCCCCCTGACAGGCGCCGCGAAGCACCGTATGATCGCCGCAGGCGGGCTGGACTCCGCCGAAGGGCGTCATGGACCTCGCGGCGCGCTTCACCACGCATGAGGCGGACCCGTCGGTGCTCGTCACCGAACGGCTCTTTCTCGCGCCGATCACGCTCCCGATGGTGGAGGCCGTCATGCTCGGCGACCGACGGCGCGCCGAGGAGCTGGCGCGGGCGCGGCTTCCCGACGCGTGGCCCGGGCAACAGCTCATCCACCAGGGCTTCGGCGCCTCACTCGAGTCCGTGCGCGACGATCCGGACCGCCGCCTGTGGGGCGATCGCCTCATGATCGCGCGCGACGGCGAGCCGCGCGTCGTCGGGAGCGTGATCTTCCACGGCCGCCCCGACGACGGAGGGATCGCCGAGGTCGGCTACGGCGTCGAGGAGTCGTCGCGCGGCTTCGGCTTCGCCACCGAGGCGACCGGCGCGTGCGTGGCATGGGCGCTGGCGCAGCCGGGCGTGCGCGGCGTGATCGCCACCACCTTCGCCTGGCACCGGGCGTCGCTGCGGGTGATCGAGAAGATCGGGATGTGCCTCGCCTGTAGCCGCGAGCACCCCACGCTCGGTGAACTGCTCGTGTTCTGCATCACCACCGACGGAGCGCCCGTTACCCTCGATCTCTGACTCGTGGCCGCGCGCCCCCGTGGCGGCGCGGCGCGTTCCGGCGCGTTCTGCCTCGGGACTGTTACCCCCACCCGCCCTCCGCACGCCCCGCGCATCGCTCGCTCACCGACGGCAAGCCCGCCCCATGACGTAGCTGGCCAACAAGTTGCTTCGCGCGCGTTCCAGCATCTTGGAGGTGTCCCGTGGCCCATCGATTCCTTCTCGTCGCCGTCGCCGTCCCGTTCGCGGTGCTGCTCGCGTGCGGGAGCAAGACCGCCCCCGGCAGTGATCGCACCATCCTCGACGCCCAGGACATGGCCCACCACGCGGTCGCCGACATGGAGTACCACGGCGGCTCGCCCGACCTCGCGACGCCCGCCAACCAGTGCCCCGACGGGCAGACCGATTGCGGCGGCGGCAACTGCGTCGACACCACCTCCGACAGCGGCAACTGCGGCGGCTGCGGGATCGCCTGCGGCATCGGCGAGGAGTGCACCGCCGGCGTGTGCGGCCCGCCCGGGGGCTGCCCGAACGGCGAGACCGCATGCAACGGCGCCTGCACCGACACGACGACGGACGTCGGGAACTGCGGCGCGTGCGGCAACTCGTGCGTCCAGGCGCAGGTCTGCACCAACGGCATGTGCGTCGACGCGCCGCCGATGGCCTGCCCGAACGGCCAGGTCATGTGCGGCAACGCCTGCACCGACGTGACGACGGACCCGACCAACTGCGGCGCTTGCGGCGCGGCCTGCGCGATGGGCCAGACCTGCAGCGGGGGCAAGTGCGCCGCCGGCGGCAACGTGAAGTGCCCGCAGGGCCAGCGCCGCTGCAGCGGCGTGTGCGTCGACAAATCGAGCGATCCCAACAACTGCGGCGCCTGCGGCAACGCCTGCGCGCAGGGCGAGAGCTGCCAGCAGGGCCAGTGCGTCGGCGGCGGCGGACAGAACGGCGGCGGCACCGGCTGCGCCGCCTGCGTCGACTGCCTGAACGCCTGCAACGCCGGCGACCAGGTGTGCGAGCAGGGCTGCGTCGACAACACCACGATGCAGGGCCAGCAGCTCCTGCAGGCCGCGCTCGCCTGCCTCGGCAAGGCGTGCCCGTCGACGAACAACGGGGTCTGCGACCAGAACGGTCCTTCCTACAGCACCAAGAAGTGCAACAGCTGCTACTCGACGGCGCAGAGCCCCGGGGGCAAGTGCGGGAACCAGATCAACGCCTGCCTCGCGGACATGTAGCTCCGCGTCCTGCTCGCCCTCCCCGGCCAGCGCCGCCGGCCATCGCACCTCCTCCGTTCCCTCCCCGTCCGTCACGCGCTTCTCCCTGCTGATGCCCGCCCCGCCCGCGGGTCGATTCGTCGGCTCCGCCGCCGGATGTCGTGGGCCGGCGCACCGAGCTTAACGGGCTTGACACCGTGTCTACCGATTGGTAGATAGCACGCGACCGAGAGATAGACATGCCCTCGCCCCGGCCGACCATCGACGTTCGCGACGCGATCCTCTCCCACGCCGCGCGGCTGTTCGCCGCCCGCGGGTTCGATGGCACCTCGCTGCAGGAGGTGGCCGCCGCCGTCGGCATCCGCAAGCCGTCGCTGCTCTACCATTTCCCGTCGAAGGACGAGCTGCGGCGCGCGGTGCTCGGCCAGCTGCTGTCGCGCTGGAACGATGTGCTTCCGCGGCTCCTCTTCGCTGCCACGTCGGGCGAGGGGCGCTTCGACGCGGTGCTCGGCGAGATGGTCGCCTTCTTCAGCGACGACCCCGACCGCGCGCGGCTGCTGGTCCGCGAGATCCTCGACCGACCGGTAGAGATGGGCGAGCTCGTGTCGCTGCACGTGCCGAAGTGGGTGGCGATGGTGTGCAGCTACATCCGCAAGGGGCAGGAGGAGGGCGCGATCTACCCCGACGTCGATCCCGAGGCCTACACGGTCCAGGTGATCAACCTCGTCGTCGCCGGCGTGGCCACCTGGGGGACCATCGGCGCGATCGCCTCGACCGACCGGATCCGCACCCACGCTCCGCGCCTGCCGGCGCGCCACATCGCCGAGATGAAGCGCGTCGCCAAGGCCAGCCTGTTCCGGCCCGCGGCGGCCCCGACGGCGCGCAAGAGCAGGGCCGCATCCAGGACCCCGCGGGCACCACGGGCCCGACGGGATGGAGAGAGGTGAACATGGCCAACTTCTACGCCGACAACGACGACCTCCGCTTCTACCTCGAGAAGGGCATCGACTGGGCGCCGCTCGTCGAGGCCACGGAGCTGGGCGGGCTCGCCGAGGGCGCCTTCAAGAGCCCCGCCGAGGCCGCCGCGTTCTACCGGGAGATCGCCGAGATGGTGGGCGAGTTCGTCGCCGGCGAGGTGGCGCCCCACGCCGCGGCGATCGATCGCGAGGGCGTGCGCTTCGTCGACGGCGAGGCGGTCTTCCCGCCGCTGCTGCGGTCGATCTTCGACAAGATCAAGGATCTCGATCTCCACGGCCTCGCCCTGCCGCGCGACCTCGGCGGGATGAACGCGCCCATCGTGATGTACTTCCTGCTCTCGGAGATGTTCGCGCGCGCCGACGTCTCCGTCATGGCGCACCACGGCTTCCACGGCGGCATGGCGGCCGCGATGCTGATGTTCTCGATCCTCGAGGGCACCACGACCTTCGACGCGTCGACGGGGAGGGTCGCCTCCACACGCTGGGGGAAGGAGATCGCCGAGATCGTCGCCGGGCTGGCCTGGGGCTGCATGGACATCACCGAGCCCGACGCCGGCAGCGACATGGCGGCGATCCGCACCGTCGGCGAGCAGGACGAAGGCGGCAACTGGTTCGTCACCGGCCAGAAGATCTTCATCACCTCGGGCCACGGGAAGTACCACTTCGTCATCGCCCGCACCGAGAAGGCGGCCGCCGCCTCGGACGACGATCCGATGGCCGGGCTCAAGGGGCTGTCGTTCTTCCTCGTCCCGGCCTACCGGGAGGTAGACGGCAAGCGCGAGCGGATCGTGAAGATCGATCGCGTCGAGGAGAAGCTCGGCCACCACGGATCGGTCACCGCGTCGCTCAGCTTCGACCGCGCCCCCGCCCATCTGGTGGGCAAGCGCGGCGACGGCTTCCAGCAGATGCTGATGCTGATGAACAACGCGCGCCTCGGCGTCGGCTTCGAGTCGATCGGGCTGTGCGAGTGCGCGCTCCGGATGGCGAGCGAGTACGCCGCGCAGCGCCCGTCGATGGGGAAGATGATCGCCGACCAGCCGCTCATCGCCGACTACCTCGACGAGATGCGCGCCGACGTCGAGGCCCTGCGCGCGCTGGGCGTCTACGGCGCGGTCAACGAGGAGATCGCCCAGAAGGAAAAGATCCGCCGGCTGATCGAGGGCGCCACCGAGCCGGCCGCGAGCGCCGCCCGCGCGCGCCGGATCCGCGAGGCGCAGGCGAAGGCGCGCCGCGTGACGCCGCTCTTCAAGTACCTCGCGTCGGAAAAAGCGGTGGAGATGGCCCGTCGCTGCGTGCAGATCCACGGCGGCAATGGCTACACGAAGGACTTCGGCGCCGAGAAGCTCTTGCGCGACGCGCTGGTGATGCCGATTTACGAGGGCACCTCGCAGATCCAGGCCCTCATGGCGATGAAGGACACCCTCGGCGCGATCATGAAGGATCCGCGGCGCTTCGTGCGGCGCGTCGCCGAGGCGCGGCTGAAGTCGCTGTCGGCGCGCGACCCGCTCGAGCGGCGCGTGGCGAAGCTGCGGCAGCTCTCGCTCTCGGCACAGCAGGCGCTCATCCGTACGACCGTGTCGGACAAGTTCCGCTCGCTGCGCGACAAGCCGATCGCCGAGTGGCCGCGGTCGGTGCTGAAGGCGTGGAACCCGAAGCGCGACTTCGCCTTCGCGATGCTCCACGCCGAGCGGCTCACGCGGCTGCTCGCCGACGAAGCGATCGCCGACGTGCTGTGGGAACAGGCGAGCGCGCACCCGGAGCGGCGCGAGGTGCTCGAGCGCTGGATCGAGCGCGCCGAGCCGCGCGCGCGCTTCCTCCACGACGAGATCGCCACCACCGGCCAGCGGCTGCTCGAGCGGCTCGCGGCGAAGGACCGCGCCGCCGCCCGCGCGGCAGGTTGAACTTTCCGACCGATCGGTAGGCAGGAGAAGACGATGGGACTCCCGACGAAGCACATCCTCCACCAGGGCCCGGTGATCGCCTCGCTCGGCGGCACCGCGCTCTCCGCGATCCGCCAGCGCCTCGGCAAGGGGCCGACCGCGATGCCGTCGCTGCCCGGCCCCGAGCTGCGCGCCACCGTCGCGCCGCTCCCCACCGAGCTGCTGCGCGACTACGTCCGCCACGTCGGCGGCGACCCGGGCAGCTACCGCGGAATCGTCCCGCCGCACCTCTTCCCGCAGTGGGGCTTCCCCCTCGCGGCGAAGACGCTGCGCGACGTGCCCTACCCGCTCGCCAAGGTCTTGAACGGCGGCTGCCGCCTCGAGGTGCTGGGCGCCCTGCCGGCGGGCGAGCCGCTCGAGGTGACGGCGCGCCTCGAGGGGATCGACGACGACGGGCGGCGCGCGGTGCTCCACCAGAAGGTCGTCACCGGCACGAAGGCGGCGCCGGAGCTGGTGATCGGCCACCTCTACGCCATCGTGCCGCTCGGCGGCAAGAAGGACGCCGACCGATCGGTAGGCAACGGGGCGGCGCAGAGGAGGCAGCCGGCCCGCGTCCCCGAGGACGCCACCGAGCTCGCCTACTGGCGCATCCGCGACGACGCCGGCCTCGCCTTCGCGATGCTGACCGGCGACTTCAACCCGGTGCACTGGGTGAAGCCGTACGCCCGCGCCTTCGGCTTCCGGAGCACCATCCTGCACGGCTTCTCGACGATGGCGCGGGCGATCGAGGGGCTCGGCCGCGGGCTTTTGGCCGGCGCGCCGCGACGCATCGCCACCTTCGATTGCAAGTTCACCAAGCCGCTGGTGCTGCCCGCGCGCGTGGGGCTGTACGTGCGCGGGCAGGAGGTGTGGGTGGGCGACGCGCCGGGCGGCGCGGCCTACCTGGCCGGGACCTTCACGCTGCGAGAGACCCACTGACCGATCGGTAGGGAACTGGAACGCGAACGGCAAATAGACGATGGGAGCAGACCAATGAGCGACTTTCTCCTCGAGATCTCGAAGAACCCGAGCGCCCGCAACCTGGTGAAGACGCTGCGCCTGCCCATCCCGCTCCCGGCCGCCCTGCGGCGTGCCAAGGGGGCATGGGAGGAGCGGCCGCTGTTCGATCAGAAGGTGGCGGTCGCGCTCTCCGGCGACGCGGCGATCGCCAGCGCGGTCGCCACCGCGCTCACGCGGGCCGGCGCCAACCCGCTCGTCGCCGTCGGCGATCTCGCGCCGTTCGCCGCGCCCGGCGAGGCGTGGGGCCGCCCGGCGGGGAAGCTCGATCTCGCGGCGGCCGAGGAGGTCACCGTCGACGCGCTGGTCTTCGACGCCGCCGGCCTCACCGACCTCGGGGCGCTCCACCGCCTCTACGACTTCTTCCACCCGCTCGTCGGCCGGCTCCGCTCGTCGGGCCGCGCGATCGTGATCGGGCGCCCGCTTTCGAGCCGCCCGTCGGTCGAGGCGGCGGCGGTCGCCGCGGCGCTGGAGGGATTCACGCGCAGCCTCGGCAAGGAGATCGGCAAGCGCGGCGCCACCGCGCAGCTGCTCTACGTCGCCGAGGGGGCCGAGGACCGGCTCGAGGGGCCGCTGCGGTTCCTGCTCTCGCCGCACTCGGCGTTCGTCAGCGGGCAGTCGCTCACCGTCACCGCGACGGCGAAGGCGGTCGGCGAGCCGCGCTTCGTGAGGCCGCTCGAAGGCAAGGTCGCCCTCGTCACCGGCGCCGCCCGCGGGATCGGCGAGGCCACCGCGCGCCGGCTCGCCGAGGAGGGCGCGCACGTGGTGTGCCTCGACCGCCCGGCCGACGACGGCCTCGTCTCGTCGGTGGCGCGCTCGATCCACGGCTCGGTCCTGCTCGCCGACATCAGCGAGGCCGATGCCCCCGAGACGATCGCGCGGGCGCTCAAGGTGAAACACGACGGCGTGGACGTGGTGGTCCACAACGCCGGCGTCACGCGCGACAAGACGATCGCCCGCATGAAGCCGGAGGCGTGGGACCAGGCGATCGAGATCAACCTCGGCGCGGTGGTCCGCATCACCCGCGCGCTGCTCGACGGCAACGTGCTGCGCGACGGCGGCCGCGTGGTCTGCCTCTCGTCGGTGGCGGGCATCGCCGGCAACCTCGGCCAGACCAACTACGCGGCGTCCAAGGCGGGGATCATCGGCTTCGTCGAGGCGCTCGCCCCGCGGCTCGCCGCGCGCGGCATCACGGTGAACGCGGTCGCCCCCGGCTTCATCGAGACGCGCCTCACCGCCGCCATCCCCCTCGTGATCCGGGAAGCGGCCCGCCGCCTCTCCAGCCTCGGCCAGGGCGGCCTGCCCGTCGACGTCGCCGAAGCGATCACGTTCCTCGCCAGCCCGGGCGCCGCCGGCGTCGACGGCACCATCCTCCGCGTGTGCGGGGGAGCCCTCGTCGGGCGCTGAACCGAAAGACCAACCTACCGATCGGTAGAGAGGATCCCAAGATGGCCACCAAGAAGCAGCCCCAACCCGCAAAGCGCACCGCCGTCGTCGTCCATGGCGTCCGCACCCCCTTCGTGAAGGCCTTCGCCGAGTTCACGCGGCTCGACTCGATCGCCCTCGGCGTCGCCGCCACCCGCGCCCTCCTCGAGCGCACCGGCATCGCCCGCGACGCGATCGACGGCATCGTGTGGGGCGGCGTGATCCTGCCCGGGCTGGCGCCCAACGTGGCGCGCGAGATCGCCCTCGATCTCAAGCTGCCGCCGTCGGTCGAGGGGATGACCTGCACCCGCGCCTGCGCCTCCGGGCTCCAGGCGATCACGCTCGCCGCCGCGGCGATCGAGCGCGGCGAGGCCGACGTGATGATCGCCGGCGGCTCCGACTCCACCTCCAACGCCGAGCTGAAGCTGCCGCAGAAGGTGGTGCACGCGCTGGCGCCGCTGGCGTTCGGCAAGGCGACGCCTGCCGACATGCTCGGGGTACTCGCGCAGCTCATGCCGCTGTCCGAAGTGCTGCCGCGCATGCCGAAGATCGCCGAGCGCACCACCGGACAGGTGATGGGGGAGGCGGCCGAGGACATGGCGCGCCGCCACGAGATCGCGCGCGAGGCGCAGGACGAGTTCGCGGTGCGCTCGCACCACCGCGCCGCGGCGGCGATCGCCTCGGGGCGGCTGCGCGACGAGGTGACGCCCGTCGAGACCCCCGAGGGCAGGTGGGTCCACGCCGACACCCTGGTGCGCGCCGACACCAGCGTCGAGGCGCTGGCGAGGCTGCGCCCG
>JAJXSP010000264.1 GCA_021784515.1 Myxococcales bacterium
TGGGCGACCTCGCCGTGAACATCGCCGAGCGCGCCGAGGCGCTGGCCCGGTCGCCGCAGCTCCTGCCGCAGCTCGACCTCGGGCCGATCGCGGCCGCGACGCAGGCGATGCTGAAGGACTCGCTCGACGCCTTCGTGCGCGGCGACGCCGACAAGGCCGAGTCGGTGCTGCTGCGTGACAACGTGATCGACGACCTCTTCCTCGAGGCGTTCCGCACTCTGATCGAGTCGATGAAGCGCGACTCCTCGACGGTGGATCGCGCGGTCGGCCTGATGTTCATCGCCAAGCACCTCGAGCGCATCGCCGACCACTCGACGAACGTCGCCGAGGCGGTCATCTACCACGTGCGCGGCAAGGACGTGCGCCACAAGTTCTCCCTGCAGAGGCCGTAGCGCGCATCAAATGTTGCCGGCGTTGACATCTGATGTCGGCGCCGACATCATCATGCATCATGCGCACGACGATCGACGTCGCCGACCCGATCCTGCTGAGCCTGAAGCGCTTGAGCAAGGAGGAAGGCAAGTCGCTCGGGCAGGTCGCCTCCGAGCTGCTGGCCCAGGCGCTCGCGGCGCGCAAGGCGAAGGGGAAGAAGAAGCCGCCGCCGTTCAAGTGGCACACCACGCCCGGGCGACTGCTCGTCGACCTCGACGACAAGGACGCCGTCTGGGCGATCCTCGACGCCGACACGATCCGCAAGCTGCGCGAAGGCAGATGACGCGACGCCGACCGTGAGCTACTCGATCGACGCCAATGTCTTCGTGTACGCCGCGCTCGGCGCGAGCCCGTTCAATCGGCAGGCGCTCGACTTCCTCGATCGTTGCCGGAACGACTCCGAGATCCTGTGCCTGACCTGGGGGACGTTGATGGCGTTCCTACGGCTGGCCACCAACCCCTCCATCCAGACGCCGCCGCAGTCCGTCGAAGACGCGATGGACAGCCTGGCGAATCTCGTCGCGCTCGAGCAGGTGCAGATGATCACGGAGCAGGACGGGTTCTGGGACGTCTACCGCGACTCGGTGGCCGGACATCGCGTGCGCGGCAACCTCGTCCCCGACGCGCACCTCGCGGCGATCCTCCGTCAGAACGGCGTCAAGCGCCTCTACACCCGCGACGCCGACTTCCGCCGCTTCAAGTTTCTCGACGTGCGCGATCCGTTCGCCGATTGATCGCAACCGGGGCGCGCGGCGCTATCATCCGCGCGCCATGGTGACGACGAAGCGATGGAAGGCCGCCGTGATCGGCGGCAGCGGCTACGGCGGCGCGGAGCTGATTCGGCGCCTGCTCATCCACCCGCAGGTGGAGCTGGTGAGGGTCGCGTCGGTGGACTATGTCGGCGAGCCGCTCTCGGCGGCGCACCCGAACCTGGAGGGCGCGACCGATCTCGTGTTCGAGAACCTCTCGCCCGCCGACGCCGCGCGCGGGATGGACGTGGTGCTCCTCGGGCTGCCGCACAAGGTGAGCGCGCACAAGGTGCCCGAGATCCTCGCGACGGGGGCGCGCATCGTCGATCTCTCGGGCGACTTCCGGCTGCGCTCGGCGGAGGCCTACCAGCGCTACTACGGAATCGAGCACCCGTCGAAGGAGCTGCTCGGGACGTTCGTGTACGGGCTGCCCGAGCTGAACCGCGAGCGGATCCGGCAGGCGCGCTACGTGGCCTCGCCGGGCTGCTTCGCGACGACGATCGAGCTCGGCCTCCTGCCGCTCGCGTGCGCGGGCTGGCTCGCCGGCGAGGTCGAGGTGGTCGCCATCACCGGCTCGTCGGGCGCGGGCGTGGTGCCGACGGCGACGACGCACCACCCGACGCGCGCGGTGAACCTGCGCACCTACAAGCCGCTCGAGCACCAGCACATCCCGGAGATCACCGAGACGCTGGCGCAGGCGGGCGCGCGCGACCTGGCCCTGCGCTTCGTGCCGGTGTCGGCGCCGCTGCCGCGCGGGATCTTCGCCACCTCGTTCGCGCACGTGCCGGGCGACGTGGCGCCCGAGGCGGTGAAGCGCGCCTTCGTCGAGTGCTACGCGGGCGAGCCCTTCGTGCGCGTGCCGAAAAAGCGGCTGCCCGAGGTGGCGGCGGTGTCGGGCTCGAACCACGTGGAGGTGGGCTGCGCCGTCGCCGACGCGGTCGATCCGGCGACGGGCCGGCGCGTGGTCACCTGCTTCTCGGTGACGGACAACCTGATCAAGGGCGGCGCCGGGCAGGCGATCCAGTCGATGAACCTGATGCTCGGGCTCGACGAGCGCACCGCCCTCGAGGACCCGGGGGCGTGGCCATGAAAATCGTGGTCAAGCTCGGGGGCGAGGTGGTCGGCGATCCGCGGCTCGCCGGCATCGCGCGCGACCTCGCGGCGCTCGCGTCGGAGGGCCACCGGATCGCCGTCGTGCACGGCGGCGGGCCGCAGGCGACCGACCTCCAGAAGCGCCTCGGGCTGACCCCGCGGATCGTCGCCGGCCGGCGCGTCACCGACGAGGCGACGCTCGACGTGATGAAGATGGTGCTGGCCGGCAAGCTCAACGTGGACCTGTGCGCCGCGCTGCGCGCCGCCGGGGCACGGCCGCTCGGGCTGCACGGTGCGATCGCCGCGCGCCGCCGCCCGCCGCGGGTGATCGAGGGCGCGGGGCCCGAGCCGATCGACCTCGGCCTCGTCGGCGACGTGGTGGGCTTCGACCGCGCGCTCCTCGACGCGGCGCACGCCGGCGGCTTCATGCCGGTGCTCGCCTGCCTCGGCAGCGGCGACGACGGCGCGGTCTACAACATCAACGCCGACGTCGCCTCCAACCGGCTCGCGGTGGCGCTCGAGGCCGACCTCCTCGTGCTGGTCACCTCGGTGGACGGCGTGCGGCGCGACGTGAGCGACGCGGCGACGCGCATCCCGCGCCTCACCGTCGCCGAGGTGCGCGCCGCGATCGCCTCGGGCGCGATCTCGGGCGGCATGATCCCGAAGGTCACCGAGTCCTTCGCCGCGCTCGGCGAGGGCGTGAAGCGGATCCTGATCGTCGCGGGGGACGTTGCGCGCGCGGTGCGGGAGCCGGGCAGCGCCGGCACGCTCCTCGAACCGTAGACGACTACGGGTTCGTCGAGCGCGAGCCGGTGATGTGGTACACGACCGGCGCGCCGCCGCTGCCCGCGTCGGCCGGTCCGACGCCCGCCGTCTCGACGGTGAGCAGGATGTCCGCGTCGCCCGCCTCGGAGATCGTGCCCGTCCCGTAGCCGATGCCCGTGGCCACGCCCGTCGAGTGCTTCACCACGAGCTGCTGGCGCGGGATGTCGAGCTGCGTCGAGCCGGTCACCGAGGCGCGCACGCCCACGCCGTCGTACGGGTAGATGCCGTCCTCGAAGGTGAGCAGCACGTCGGTGCCCGAGCCGACGAGGACGTTCATCACGTCCATGTCCATCACGCCGCCCGTCTCGATGGTAACGGCGAAGGTGCCCACCATGGCCGATGGGTTGGGCGGTGGCGTCGAATCGCCGCCGCACCCAGCGACGAGGAGAAGGCCAGCGGTCAATAGGACGTGTCGAGCCCGTGGCGAGACCATGGTCCGGCATGGTAGGAGGCGCGCCGCCGCGCGGTCAAGCGACCAGAGCCCGCGTCTGCGCGGTGAGCGAGGCGAACGAAGGCTGAGGAAGTGTCGAGCCCGTGGCGAGGCCACGGCACGCCCCCGCGCTTTGACACCCTACGGATCGCCTCCTATCCTTCGACGATCGTGATCCGGGTCTCCGTCCTCGTCGTCGCTCTCTCGCTCCTCTCCCTCACCGCCGAAACCCGCGCCGCATCGGGAGATCGTATTTCAAACGGAAGGCCGCGGACCATCGCGGTCGCCGACGTGCGGCCGGGAATGACCGGGTACGGGCTGACCGTCTTCGAGGGCACGCACCCCGACCGCTTTCCGATCGTGGTGATCGGCGTGCTCCACAACTTCCTCCCGCTGCAGGACATCATCCTCATCCGCAGCGACGACCCGCGGCTGGTCCACGCGGGGATCGTCGCCGGCATGTCGGGCTCGCCGATCTTCATCTCCGGCCCCGACGGCGATCGCCTGATGGGCGCGCTCAGCTACGGCTGGCACTTCGCCAAGGACCCGATCGCCGGCGTCACGCCGATCGCGAACATGCTCGCCGAGCTGGATCGCCCCGTGCGCGGGCGCGAGCACACGCCGGCCTTCGAGGCGGCGGCCGATCGGCCCGCGTCGGACCGGCTGGCGCGGGCCGGCGCGCCGCCGCGCTTCGGCGACCACCCCCTGCCGCCGCTGCCGCTGGACGGCGCGAGCTCCACTCTGGCGCGCGCCGCCGTGCCGCTGTCGGTGGCCGGCTTTTCCGCCTCCTCCCTCGAGGAGCTGACCCGCGCCCTCGGCCCCTACCACATCACGCCGATGGCCGCCGGCGGCGCCGCGCGCCCGGGCGCCGACGGCCCGGCCCGCTTCGAGCCGGGCGGCTCGATCTCCGTCGAGCTGGTGCGCGGCGACATGAGCATGCAGGGCGTCGGTACCGTCACCTGGGTCGACGGCGACAAGGTGCTCGCCTTCGGCCACCCGATGTTCGGGCTGGGCGAGGTCTACCTCCCCGTCGCCACCGCCGAAGTGCACACGGTGATGGCCTCGCTCTCGTCGAGCTTCAAGATGGCCTCGCCGCTCGTCGAGGCGGGCACGCTGGTGCAGGACCGGCAGTCGTGCATCGCCGCCGACATGGGCCACCGCTCGGACATGATCCCGATCCACGTCCGGGTGTCGAGCCCGGGCGGCCCCGACCGCGACTTCCACGCCGAGGTCGTCCGCCACCGCTTCCTCACGCCGCTGCTCGCCTCGACGGTGATCGCCAACGCCGCGCAGGAGGCAGCCTCCGACGTGGCCGACGCGACGATCACCGTGCACACCGCGCTCGACGTGCGCGGCTACAAGGAGCTGGACCTGATGGACCAGGCCTTCGCCCCCGACGGGCTGTCACCCAAGGTGTTCGCCGCGGCGACGGGCGTGAAGGCGATCGGCGACCTGCTGTTCAACCCGTTCTCGCCGGTGAACCTCGATCGGATCGAGGTGCAGGTGGACGTGGACTACAAGCCCGACGTCGCCGAGATCACCGACGCATCGCTGCGCAGCGACGAGATCGCGGCGGGGACGCGCCCGTCGCTGCAGGTGACGCTGCGCCCCTACAACGGCGCGGAGTACACGCAATCGATCCCGCTCGACATCCCGCGCTCGCTCGCCGGGCAGATGCTCAAGATCGAGGTGGCGGCCGGCAACCTGGTGAAGCCGGACATGGCGGCGCCGGAGAACGTGCTCGGCGTGATGGACAACCTGCGCAAGTCCTACCCGGCGCGATCGATCGTCGTCACGGTGGAGACGCCCGACGAGGACCTCACGCTGCGCGGCAGCGTGGTGACCGACCTCCCGGGGTCGATCGCCGACACCCTCCGCCCCGGCGCCTCGACGCGGCGCGGGGAGGCGTTCAAGCGCAGCCAGCGCATCGTGCTGGCGACGTCGTCGGTGATTGCGGGGAAGCAGACCCTCCAGGTGGCGGTGAAGGACGCGCTCCGCTAGGCATGAATTCCACACCGTTCTCGTTCTCATTCCCGTTCTCGTTCTCGTTCTCGTTCCCATTCCCGTCCCCGTTCTCGTTCCTTCCAGGAGCGCACTCGTGAAGCGATTCGTTCCCCTTCTATTGCTCTTCGTCGGGCTCCCTGCTCATGCCGTTTCCACCCGGACCTGGCGCGTGACGAACTACAAGGACTTCGACGAGGGGGAGGCCAATGGCGTCCTGCTCTCCTCGCTGGGGGATGCCTCTTCGGGGTTCGGCTCTTCGCGCGTCGAGGTGCCCGAGGCCGAGGTGTTCTCGTCGGCGACCGCGCCCGATGGGACCGTGTGGCTCGGGACCGGTGATCAGGCGGAGCTGTACGCCTGGGACGGGAAGGCGACTCGGAAGGTGGCTCGGCTCGACGGGGTGCTGATCGCCTCGCTCGCCGTGGGGCCCGATGGGACCGTGTTCGCCGGGACCGTGCCGGGCGGGCGCATCTTCGCCGTCAAGCCGGGCAAGGGCGGCGACGGCAAGCGCGAGCTGTGCAAGCTCGAGGGCGCGGAGCACGTGTGGGCGCTCGTCGTCGACAAGGGCACGCTCTACGCCGCGACGGGGCCGAACGGGCGCATCTACGCCATCGACGCGACGACGGGCAAGAACCGCGTGCTGTGGGACTCGGGCGAGAAGCACCTCCTCTCGCTGGCGCGCACCGCCGACGGCGCGCTGCTCGCCGGCTCGGCCGACGACGCGATCCTCTATCGCGTCGAGCTTTCCGGGGCCCCGCCGAAGGACGGGGGGGCCGTCGGCCCTGTCAGTGTTTCGGCGCGGGCGCTGCACGACTTCGACGGCGACGAGGTGCGTGCGATCGCGGTCCGAGGCAACACGACATGGGTCGCGGTGAACGAGTTCGACAAGAAGCCCGGCGTGCCCGGCGCGGCTGCCGCCGCCGCGACGAAGTTGCGCGGCACGAAGATGGTGCTGCCGCCCAGCCCCGCCGTCTCCACCACGCCGCCCGCGCCGCCCGGCCGCGACCGCAAGGGCCACGGCGCGGTCTACCGCCTCGACGGCGACGGCCGGGTGGAGCAGCTCCACGCGCTCTCCGACAGCTACTTCACCGCGCTCCACGTCGACGCCGAGGGCACGGTGTGGGCGGCCGCGGGCTCGAATGGCCGCGTCTACCTGATCCGTCCCGACCGCACCATCGTCACCGCGCTCGACCTGCCCGAGCGGCAGATCCTGACCCTCGCGCTCGACGGGCCGCACCGCACGCTCGGCACCGGCGACGCGGGCGCGCTCTACCAGATCGAGGTGGGCCCGCCGAAGGACGCCACCTGGTCCTCGAAGGTGTTCGACGCCGCGTTCCCGTCGAAGTGGGGCAACGCGCGCTGGTCGTCGTCGGGCTCCCTCGCCGTCGAGACGCGTGCGGGCAACACCGCTCGCCCGGACAAGACGTGGAGCGCGTGGCAGGCGCCCGCGCGCAGCAAGCCCGAGGCCGACGCGCCCCCGCCGCCGAGCGGGCAGAGCCTCGCGCACATCGTCTCGCCGTCGGGGCGCTACCTCCAGCTGCGCGCGCGCTTCGGAAAGGGCGCGGTGCTGCGCGACGTCACCGTCTACTTCCAGCCGCAGAACCAGCGGCCGCGGGTGACCGACATCGCCGTCGGCGACGACCCGGGCGGCCGCCTCGCGAAGGCCGCGCGCGCCGCCGGCAAGCCGCGCTCGCCGATCGTCAAGGTGCAGTGGAAGGTCGACAACCCCGACGACGACGAGCTGGTCTACCGGCTGTGGTTCCGCGAGGAGGGCGAGCAAAACTGGAAGCCGCTCGGCGGCCCGGAACCGCTCACCACGAAGTCGTGGGACTGGAACACCGAGGCGATCCCCGACGGGAACTACGTTCTCAAGGTGGTCGCTTCCGACGAGCGCTCCAACCCGAAGGAGGAGCACCTCGAGCACGAGCTGATCTCGGCGCCCTTCCTCATCGACAACCGCAAGCCCGAGGTGGCGGGGCTCAGCGTGTCGTACCCGTTCGCGACGGGGACGGCGCGCGACAGCTTCAGCCCGGTCACCGAGCTGTCGTGGTCGCTCGACGGCGGCGACTTCCAGCCCCTCGCGCCGCGCGACGGCGTGTTCGACGACACCGTCGAGGAGTTCTCGCTCAAGCTGCCGGCCGGCCTCGCGCCGGGGACGCACACGCTGGCGATCCGGTGCGCCGACGCGGCCGACAACGTGGGCGCGGTGCAGTCGAGCTTCCGGGTGAAGTAGCGATGGCGCTCGAGATCGTGCAGGTGGAGGTCGGGCTCCTCCAGAACTTCGACGAGCTTTGCGCGGATCCGGAGACGGGCGACTGCGCGATCGTCGATCCGGCGTTCGAGGTGGACCGGCTGCTTCACCTGGCGCGCGCTCGGAACTGGCGGATCACGACGGTGCTGGTCACGCACACGCACCACGATCACGTCGACGGCGTGGCTGAGCTGTGCGCCGCCACGGGCGCGGTCGCGCGCGTGGGCGAGGGGGAGGCCGACGCGCTCCGCGCCGTCGCGCCGCGGGCGGTGGTGCGGCCGATCGCCGACGGTGAGGTCGTCACGCTGGGCGCCGAGCGGATCACCGCCATGGCCACGCCGGGCCACACCATCGCCGGCATGTCCTACCGCACCGACGGCGCGATCATCACCGGCGACACGCTCTTCGTCGGCGGCGTCGGGCGCACCGACTTCCCGGGCGGCGATCCGCGCGCGCTATGGCGCAGCCTGCAACGCATCGCGGCGCTCCCCGAGGAGACGCGCGTCTACCCGGGCCACGACTACGGGGCCACTCCCACCTCGACGGTGGGCTGGGAGCGCACGACGAACCCCTACCTGCGCTGCGGCTCCGAGGACGAGTTCGTCGCGCTCCGCTCCGGCCGCACCGCGCCGCGCCCGACGCGCGGCCCTCGCTAGTCCGGCAAATCCGCGCGTTCGCCGTCGACGGAGCGGCACCCGACTTGCGCTGCGAGGGGCCATGCGCTCCATCGCAATCGCCTCGATCTGGATGGCGCTCGCCGGCTGCGGCGGCGCGGGCACGACGCCCGACGGCGCGGTCTCGGAGGGCGGCCAGCCCATCGGACCCCCGATCCGGGCGCGGCCCGACGCCGCCGCGGCCGACGCCGCAGCGGCAGTCGATCTGGACGCGCCGGTG